>DATDZG010000054.1:0-40614 GCA_035288805.1 Candidatus Nanoarchaeia archaeon | reverse complement strand
TTCTATGATTACTGTTTCCAGTCTTGGGAATCTTGTTATGGCTGCTGGGAGTAAATTGGAATTTTCATAATTTAAATTCCCTGTGTATAATAGGTTATGCAGTCCATTACCGACGTGTAAATGGACTAAACAACTGCCAAGAACATGGCCTGCATTGTAGAAAGTAACTCTGATATCAGGGGTTATATCTGTTACCTCTTCGTAATTTAATGTTATAGAATGCTTTACCATCTCTTTAATATCTGTTGAAGAGTAGATTGATTTTTTATTGTCTTTTGCCGCTACCCCTATGTAATCTAAGCAGAGCAATGAACCTATATCCCGAGCTGGCTGGGTCATGTAACAAGGACCCCGATAACCCATCTTGTATAAATAAGGAACAAAACCAATATGGTCTGTATGGGAATGTGAGACTATGATTGCATCCAGGTCATTTATATTGAATTCTGGAACATCTAATTGAGGGAATGCATCTTTTTCTTCTTGTGCTGCAACATCTATCCCACAGTCTAGCAATACTCTTGACTCTGGGGTTTGTAATAAGAAGCAAGACCTTCCTACTTGTCTTGAAGCTCCTAGAAATGAAATTCTTACCCATTCATTTTTCTTTTCTCTAATCCATCCGTCGTAGATTCTATGCCCTACTTTGTCTAAGAATTTTTTTCTGTAATCATTGTTTTCGTACAGAACTGTTCTGATTTTTTCTATGATTGCCGATTTTATTGTTGGTATCCTGCGAACAATCGGAACCCAGAATGTTGCTTTTTTAATTTCTCTTAATAATTCCCCTGATTTGCCGATTGCCAATCCTGGTTTTTCTGATTCTATGATTACAATCGAACGCTGAGGGTCAAAAATAACATTTAATTCTCCTGCTTCTTCAGGTATGGTTTTTCTGATTATTTCTTCGGTTGCTTCTTCTGATAAGCAAAGCTTTGGAGAGGGTCTTAACTCTATTCTTTTTTTTATTTTGTCTACAATTTCCCTTATTAATCCATTTTCATTTAGAAAGAAGTCCTTGCTCCGAGTATAGAGGACTATATTTGCTCCTTCAAAGCATGCATCTTCTATATCTGCATCTTTTGGAATATCTTTTAATACTTCTTTTAAAATATCTACCATACAACCTTTTTTTCTTTGCAAAGAAAAAAATTTTGTATCCAAAAAAAGAAATGAATGACTTTCGCTTTTTATAGCCATTCTTCTTCTTTGTTACAAATCTTTTCTTCCTGCTTTCCTCCGCGTTTATTCTAATCACTTTTTTTAAATCGTTTCTACTCTATTTAATCTTATTAGAATTATGCTGAAATTCTTGAGTCAATTATTTTTTCCAATGCTTTTTCAACACCTTTTTGAGTAATCGTTAATACATCTACTCCTCCACCTGAAGCCATATCTCTCTGCATTGATGCATTGACTGCTTTTACAGCTAGTTTTATTCCTTCTTCTACTGTTAAACCTTCTTTATAACTTGATTCTAACACTCCGAAAGCAAAAACACTTCCCGAACCTGTGGAGGCGTAATCATGAAATTCAGTTATACTCCCATCGATTCCTAAATCGTATAGAGCGTAACCTTTTGAGTCTTTCCCACCCAGTATAAATCCCACAATTCCTGGAACCATTGACATTCTTCTTATATTTCCATATAGTAAATTTCCGAGAAGATTTGCAACTTCTTTCATGTAAAGAGGTTTGCCTCTCCGCATTTGCTCTAATCTAATTTGAGCTTTGATGATTCTTGTTAACAATTGAGCATCTGAAACTAATCCAGCGTGGGTGATTGCAGCGTAATCTGAAATTTTGCTTATTTTCTTTGAGTTTTTATTTGCGATTAAGTAGCCTGCTGATGTTCTTTTATCTGCTGCTAATACTATGCCGTCTTTGCAGACTATTCCTACTGTGGTTGTACCTGTCTTCATTAATTTCTTTTGCATTTCTTCTTCCATGTTATTTATCATTTATCTTTTCACCTTTTGAATATTTGAATTTGAAGAATTCATCTGATATGATGGTATTTCTATGGGGATATTTAAATGTTTTGGTTAATTAAAAAAATAAATAAAAGGGAAAATGGCTAATGGCTCTAAATTTTATTCTTTTAGATAAGGGCTTAAAGCTCTGAATACCATTTTTGATAAAATATCTGATTCAGGTCCGTCTACTAATAAACCCATATCATTGTTTCTCTTTTTTCTTATATTCTTTGGGAAAACTCTGTCTGCAAGTTCTTTACAAGCTTCATCTTCTCTTATTTGAAAAGGAGAAATAGAACCAGAAAATCCCCTCCTTATATCATTACCATGATTAGTTACTTCGAATTTTCCGATAAATCTACCAGCTAACATTCAATAAACAGGCGTTAAATTTGCACTTGCAATATCATCACACATGTAACCTGTTACTTTGCCATCTATGCCTTTTTCACCGGAGCCACCCGCACCCATAATTCTTGGAGCATTGTTAGCTAGGTTATTGTACTTTTGTTCTCCAATTGCTTCAACAACATTCATTTCTAAAAGACTTTGTAAAAAGTCTCTTGTCGGAATTCCTACTTGTTTTCCATTTACATTAATCGTAAATGATTCTTGACTCATCATGGGCATTAATTGGTCTACTGTTAAGCCATAGGCTTGACCTATTCTATGCTCTTTGATTTCTCCAGCATTCGCTGCTTGTGAGAAAGGCAAATAGCCTAATGCTCCAACTGCTATTGTTTTTAAGATTGATTTGTAGTTCATTTTTTACTTCTTAAACATAAACATTATCTACGGTAAGCATAGTGATTGGTTTATTCTCCGTTAGAGCGCATCCCGCTGAATAGTGTTCTTTTAATTCTCTTGCCCTATCTAGCCCAGAATTGTCGAAAAATTCATGACACGTCGCTTCTAATTCTTTTTTAGCTCTGCTTACAACATACATTAATCTATCTGCTATTGGAGATTTTTTCATTAAGATATCTTGTGTTCGTCTTGAGTTTCCATCATTAACATCATAATCTTTTGGAAAACTCATATATGACCTTCCGTGACCTAATTGTCTTACTAGATGTAATGCTACGGTTCCAACGTATGTTGTTGGGCATTTTTCTCTATGGGCGTATCTACGGGCGGAATAAGCTTCCCCAACAAATCTAAAATTTTGTTTTCTTACATTTGAGAGTATCAACTCAGCATATGTTGGAATTGCAGGTTCTTGAAATTTTAATAATTTTGCATCAGATTTTCCGATAAGAATGAAAGGATTGTTTATGCCTTTTCTATTTTCAATAACTAATTTTGCTACCCTCTCTGTTAAGCCTTCTTCCCCTACCATAGAGGACATATCGCTTAACATTCCTTCAAATATACTTGTAAGCCCGTTAAAGAGTCCTTGTGTTAAAGGAACATCTTCTTGATATTGACTTGTTCTTACTGCGTACGTTGCATGGGTAACTGGTCTTGTCGGACCAGCACCATAAGGAACATCTAGATCACCATAGCCACCAATTAAAAGTGGTTCATGTTTATCTTTGGCATCATAATTATATATTGAACCATACCAATATTTCCATTCATCCCTTGCGTCTAAAAGACCAACTAGTGAATGTTTTATTAAAAATGCTTCTGTTTGAATTGGATTTGAATTTAATTGAGCGAGTTGTTTTATACTCTTTTTTGTTTCTTTAATGAACCTTTCTTGTGGTGTTTTCATTGTAAATTTCATCCTTTGGGATTTAGTTATAAACATAAAAAGGGAAAATTTATTTCCCAAGTAAGTTTAGAGCATCTTGTTTTTCTTGTTCTTTTCTTTGTTTGTCAATTTCAGCAATTCTGCCAAGATAACCAATAAACTGCTCTTGAGCTTTTGCTAAAACAGCGTCGTCTATTTCCCCCCTACCATCTACATAGCGTTGGAATTCTGTTTTGTTAGGATTTATCTCAACACTATTGAGTCTACCATTAGAGAACCAATCTGTATATGTTATTGAGGTGTCTCCACGAACAACATTCAAATATGCATCCTTGCTGAAGCCAAATAACCTACTACTTTTATCAAGAGTTACATCTGCACCATCGATTCTGTAAGATGATGTGCTCTTGTTGCTGCATCCTGCAATACCCATTGCTGATAAAGCTACGATTCCTACTAAATTTCTTAATTGTTTCATTTTAATTATCCTCCTTTAGGATTTTTCTTGTATTTTAAGAGATTTTAGGGATTTATAAGCCTTTCTATTTGTTACTCTTTCTTAGGGGTTACAAATAATCGTTAGGTTTATATATGCATGCATACATGCAATGTTTATGACAAAAGTGATATCCATAGCGGATGATGCATACGCTGCTCTTACAGTGTTGAAAACTAGAAATGAAAGTTTTTCTGATGTTGTTAGAAGGCTTACTTGGGACGCTAAGAGAAAAAACCTGCTCAGCATGGTGGGTGCATGGAAAGATTCTCCTGAGATGGATGAAATCTTTAAAAAAATTCTTGCTGAAAGAAGGAATATAAAAGAGCGAAAGGTGGTATTGTAATGTACCTTTTTGATACCGATATTCTTGTCGGGCTATTACGGGAAGATTCTCAGGCGTCGCATAAACTCAAAGATTTATTGGAAAGGCAGACGGAACTTCATACATCCTCTGTTAATTTGCACGAATTAATTAAGGGCGCTTATTTATCAAAACATCCAGAAAAAAATATGAGTAGAGTTATTCGCTTAATACAATCTTTTTCTTTATTAGGCTTTGATGAAGAGGCAGCGTTGATTTCTGGAAAACTCTCAGCTGATAAAGAAATGAAAGGAAAGATGATTGAGCAAAATGACATTTTTATTGCTGCGCTTGCTTTAACACACAATCTGACTTTAATAACGAGAAACAAAAAACATTTTGAGAGTATAGAAGGATTACAAATAGAGGTTTGGTGAAATGCATACCATTGTTCTTGAGACTGAAAATGTTTAATAAAACGAAAGTTTTAAGAGGGAAAATCTTCTCTTAAGATTATGATAAAAAATAATACATTACCCCTGCAAAGAATTAAAACTATTTTAAAGAAGAACAATATAGCGAGAGCAGGAATATTTGGAAGTTATGCAAGAGGGGAAGCGAAGAAAAATTCAGATGTTGACATCTTGATTAAATTTAATGGGGGACTCTTAAGCCTTGTAAACCTGGAAAGAGAACTTGAAGAGAGTTTAGGAAAAAAGGTTGATTTGCTCCCCTATGGCGGGATTCATCGTCTTTTAAAAAAAAGAATATTAAAAGAAGAGGTCAGGATTTTATGAAGAAATCCTTTTTTAAAAAAAGCGTTTGTGGAAAAAAGGAATATTAAAATGCATACCATTGTTCTCGATACAGGATTCCTGATTGATGCTGTCAAATTTAGGGTTGATATTTTTTCTGAACTTAATAGAATATGCAATTTTCAATATGAGATTGCTATAGTTGATAAGACTCTGGATGAATTGAAAGGTCATAAGGAGGAGAAACTGATTAAAGCCCTTATCCAAAAGAAAGATGTGTATATTTTGCAGACTAACCATGGCAAGTATGTTGATGATATTCTTGTTGCCCTAAAACAGAAAGATTTAATAATAGCAACTCAAGACAAAAATCTGAAAAAGAGGCTAAAAGTGCCTATAATTGCTATAAGGCAAAAGAAATATTTAATACTTGAGGGAAAATAAGATGTTTTACGAAGCTGAATTGAGAAGTCATATACGTGTACCTCCAACATCATTTAAAGAAGATGTTAAGAAAGCAGTTTTAGAAGAGCTTAACAGAAGATTCCAAAACTTTGTTTCCAAGGAAATCGGGGTCGCGATTGCTGTTTCAGAGGTTTTAAGCATAGGCGATGGAATAATTATTCCAGGAGATGGAGCAGCTTATTACGATACTAAATTTAAATTATTAGCATATAAACCAGAACTGCATGAAGTTGTTCTTGGAACTGTGAGCGAGATAACAGACTTTGGGGCATTCATGAATATTGGGCCTTTGGATGGAATGATTCATATTTCCCAGACAATGGACGATTTTGTTAATTTTAGCAAGAGCAATGTTTTAACTGGAAAAGAAAGCAAGAAAACTTTGAAAGTTGGCGATCAATGCAGGGCAAGAATAATTGCTTTGAGTTACAAAGATACTTCAGAGCCTAAGATTGGCTTGACGATGAGACAGCCAATGCTTGGTGCTTTATCTTGGCTGGAAGATGATTTAAAAGCTAAGAAAGAGAAAACCGAGGTTAAAGAAGAGAAGAGCCTTTCTTTGGAAAAGAAATCCTCTGGAAAGAAAGAAAAGACTAAAAAAGAAAAGTAAGGCAAAAGAAAAACACAAAGGGAAAAGAAACACGGAAAAATAAAATGGCTAAGAAAGTATGCAGTAAGCTTTTTTCTTTTGTAAAAGAAAAAGCCTTAAGGAAAAAAGAAAACATTTAAGGAAAACAAAATGGCTAAAAAAGTATGTAGACAATGTAAAATTATGGTTGAAAAAGATGTTTGCCCTATCTGCCATAATGCTGATTTTGTTGACAGCTGGAAAGGAAGAATCTTTATTTTAAACTCTGAAAAATCAATGATTGCAGAGAAAATAGGAATAAAACATAATGGAGAATACGCTATAAAAACCAGATAACAATTTTTTTTCTTTGTAAAGAAAAAACATTGTATTTAAAAAAGAAACAAAGTTTATCCATAAAAGAAAACAGAGTGCAAAAAGAAACAAATACAAAATAAAACAACGGAAAATAAAATGAAAATAACTAAACAAACCCATAATCCTTTGTTGGGAAGGAATCAGATTGAACTGGAGTATGAACATTTTAAGCAGGTTACGCCTAAAGAGAGCGAGGTTGCAAAAGAAGCTGCAACTCTTTTGAAAGCAAGTCCTGAACTGATGAAGGTTAAACATATCTATTCTGGATATGGGAATGGAAATTCAAGGATAATTGTTTATGTTTATGACTCTGCTGAAAAACTTAATGCTGTAGAGGTTATTAAGAAGAAAGCAAAGAAGAAAGAAGAAGTTAAACCTGCTAAAACGGAGAAATAGATGCCTAAGAAAAAAGTTAAAAATAGAAAACCAAGCAAGAAATGGACTAAGTATAAGATTGAAGATAATTCTGTTACTAGGAAGAAGAGCTGCCCTAAATGCGGACCAGGGGTATTTTTAGGGGAACATCCCGATAGATTACATTGTGGGAAATGCAATTATGTTGAGATAAAAAGTAAGAAGTGATTATTGATAAATATCTGAGGCTCTTTCTAATAAAGATTTAACATCTCTGAATGCAATATTATACCCAATAAATGCTGACATTGTTCTTGGTTCGTATCTGTGAATTTCATTTAATCTTCTGTTTCCAAGATCTATGACTTTGTTTTCCTGCCTTTTCTTTAAACCTAGAATATCTTCTGGGTCTATTTTATTCAGTATCCCTGGGGAGGTATAAATTACAATATAGCTTATATCTCCTTCTCCAACTTCGATTGTTTTTGTGATGAATGCATACCCTGTGTCAACCTTTGCAGAGTAGAGATTAACCCCTCCTAGAGTAACACACCCATTTAAAGAATCTGGAAGCTTTTTTATTATATCAACTAAGGTTCTAATATCTTTTCCTAGATAGTTTCTTGGGATTGCTGTTGAAGAATCTTGGTTTAATGTATTTGGCTGTACTTGTTGAGATTGTATATCTGAATTTAGTTGTGTTAATAAGCTAAGAATTACTATAGATTTTGATGTTCGTTTCATGTTAATAGGATTAAAACCCGCATCGCAGTCCGAAGACAACGATACGGGAAAAAAGAGGTGATAGAATTGCTAGAGATGGGTTATTTATAAACTTTTCGGTTGTATTAATTTTGTAGTGGTGACAATGATAAAGCTTTGGGTTTATACTCTTTCAACTGTAATGGGTCTAACAAATAGCTTTCTCGAGGCTTCCTTCTGTTTCGGAATCTGGGTGTTTATCATCAAATAAAACCTTTAACCCCCCAGCTATTAATGGATTTGAGTAATCACATTCTGCACACTCTCTTTGCAATCCTTGAACTCTTGCTCTTGTTGCTGTTTCTGATGGGCTTGTTGAAGATGCCAGATAATTATCTAATGCTTTGTCAGCTTCTGTTCTTGCCTGAAGTCTTATTAATTTTGTTATCTCTCCCCTCCCCTCGTAATAACTGTTATCCTTACAATCCTCACAATGTTTTATTGCTGAATATAATGACATTTTATTTACCCCCTGAATGCTGATTTAAACAAGACAGGAAAATTTAAAAGCTTATCTTTGCTGGAAAGCTTATCTTTAAATATGGGTTTTCCTTCTCAATAAACATGCCTGAGAAGATAAATGAGCAAGATAAGATTTATGATATGCTGATTAATAAAGATGAGGTTACATGGCAAACCTTGATTATGGATTTGATTAAAACTGAGCAGATGAATCCATGGGATATTGATATTGGTTTGTTGACAAAAAAATACATCGATGCTTTACGATTATTGAAAGAGGCTAATTTCTATGTTTCTGGGAAAATGATTCTGGCTGCAGCTTTGTTATTAAAAGTTAAATCTAACAGGCTGGTTAATGAAGATATTACTAACTTTGATGCTTTGCTTTATCCTAGAGAAGAAGAGATGGATTTGGGAATATTGGATGATGCTCCTGAGCCTAACAGGGTTTTTGACAAACCCCAATTAACAATTAGAACTCCGATGGCCAGAAAGAGAAAAGTTTCTGTTGAAGATTTGATGGGGGCCTTGAAGAAGGCTTTGGAAGTGAATCAAAGAAGATTGATTAGGAGAGAAGATGATGCGAGGCCCATCATGGTTATTCCTGAAAAGAAAGTTGATATTACTCTACTGATTAAAGATGTGTATTCAAAAATTCTTGGATACTTTGAGATTAATAATTCTGGGAAACTTACGTTTACCCAGTTATTGCCAAGCACAAGCAAAGAAGATAAGATATTGACGTTTATTCCTTTGTTGCATTTGGCTAATGAAGAAAGGATTCATCTTCATCAGGATGAACACTTTGGTGAGATTCATATTGGAATAAAAGAGAAAGAGTTAAAAGCTCCTGTTCCTGAGGGTGTTAAGGTGCCTATACCAATAAGGGTCACCAGCGTCCCCCTTATCAACCCTGTGCAACCGAAGGAGAAAAAATAAATGGTAGATTTTATCAAAGCAATTGAAAGACCTTTTACTGATTTTAAGAAGTTTATGCTTGGATTATTGTTTTCTGTTATTCCTATCGTTAATTTCATTGCTATGGGCTATGAACTGGAATGTGCTAAAACTGCAAATAAGAAACAGTTTTTATTACCTGAATGGAAAAATTATGGAAAGCTGTTTAAGAGAGGACTGGTTAGTTTCTGCATTTCTGTTATTTACCTGGTGATTCCTTTGTTATTGATTATTGCTGGACTGGGAAGAGCACTTCTGGAGATGTTTAAAGAGAATCCAAATCCAGAGATTTTAGTTCAGGTTGTTATCCAGAATTGGATTGTATTGCTCATAGCATTTTTATTGCTTATCTTTGTAAGCTATGTTCTTTACTCTGCAAATATTAACTACGCTATTAAAGGAAGATTTAAAGATGGTTTTTCTTTAGAGGTTTTTAGAAAAGCATTTACCTGGAAATATTTTATGGTCTGGTTTATTGGAATATTTTATTATTTGTTTTGGGTTTTGCTTTTGTCTTTTATCCCTTATGTGGGAGGGGTTATTGCAGGATTTATTGGGGGGGTGACATTATTCACCTTGTTAGGACAATTGTATAGTGAAATTAAGCAGCTATAAGATATATTCTCGATGTTGATAATGTTTATATAACTCCTTTTGCTTTCTGAGTTATGCCAAGAGAAGATGTTGGATTATTATGCTTAGACAGGGTTAGAAAACTTGAGCTTTTGATTAGTTTGGCTAACAAATATCCTTGTTTTCGCGATACAAATGCTGTTGATGCTTTTTGCAGGGAAGAGGGTTTAGAATTGAAAGAAGGAAAGAAAGGGGAACTTGTTCTTGATACTGGTCTTGTTGTTGATTTGGTGTATGTTCCTGATGGAAAAGGAGGATATATCCTTGTGCCGCGATCTGATCCTATTAAGTATGGACGAGGAATTTTGTATCATGGATGTGGCAGCAATAGAGAAGCTTTGGAGAGCATTAGAATTTTATATCAAATTCCTCGCAGGGGTATTTCAGAGGCTGCAAAAGGATAATGTGATTATTGTTCTGGTTTTTTGAGTTTTGTGAAGAACTTTTCTAACTGCTCCTGAGTCATTAATTTTTCCTTTGAAGTTTTCATGTCTTTTAATTTGAATTTTTTCTTTTTTATTTCATCTTCTCCTATGATGATTACATATGGAAAAGATTGCTGGTTGCAGTATTCGAACTGCTTTCCTATTGATTTTTTCATTATTTCCATTTCAACAGGGATTATCTCTCTTAATTCCTGGGCAAGTTTGAATGCTTTTTCATAATATTCTTCGTCTATGCAGAGGATATAAACTGAGCTTTGCTTTTTTATTTTCTTTAATTTTAATTTTTCTTCTAAAAACAACTGCAGGACAATATCTCCCATTCCGTATCCCACTCCTGGGATTCCTGCCAAATCATCGTATCTTCCTCCCCCTGCTATTGCCCTGTATTTTTTTTCATTATCGAATAATTCAAACACTGTTGAGGTGTAGTAATCAAACCCGCGCATTATTGATAAGTCAATTTTACAATATTTTGAAATGTTCATCTGCTCTAAATAATTTAACAATGATGATAATTCCTCGTAACCTTGCTTTCCAACCAGGTCTTTGCAGTACATCTGTATTTTGTCTATTTGATTGATATTGAGGAAGGATGACAAGCGTTCAATCTGGTCTTTTGTCATTCCAAGCTCTTTTAAGCTGAATAGGAATGCTTCTTCTGTTAATTTATCTTTCTTGTCTATTAACCTGAAAAGTTCTTTTATTTTTAAGAAACCTATTGATTCTATTAATGACTGGAGAACTTTTCTGTTGCTGATTCTTATGTAGAAATCTTTTTCAGTCAATCCAAATGATTTCATGATATCAATTAATGTTGCTAGAATTTCTGCGTCTGCCAGCATTGAGTCTGAACCTAAACAGTCTATGTTGAACTGGTAAAATTCTCTTTGCCTTCCTGATTGAGGGGCTTCATATCTAAAACAGCGAGGCAGGGAGAACCATTTTATTGGTTTTGATAGGTCTTTTCTTTGCTGAATCATTCTGGCTATTGTGGGAGTTAATTCAGGCCTTAGGACTAATTGTCTTCCAGATTTATCCTGGAGTTGGTAAGTTTGTTCTGGAATTTCCTGGCCTGACTTTTTGTAGATTTCTGCTGATTCTAAGATGGGGCCTTCGATTTCTTTGTAGTTATAGTTTTTCGCTACCTTCTTCCACGTATCTAGAATGTAGTTTTCAATTTCCATTTCTTCAGGATAAAAATCCCGGGTTCCTTTTACTTTTTCCATGTTGACTCTTTAATCATGAGGGTGGACGGCGTGATTTGAACACGCGATCACAGGATCCACAGTCCCGTATGTTAACCAGGCTACACCACATCCACCATAACAGTTTTACCTAAGTTGGGATATTTCTTTTTCCAATTTATAACTTTATTCTTTTGGACAGGATTGCTCCAGCCCATGAGTTTTGAGTATAATGCAAACCTCTCATAGCCATTCAAAGCTATTTGCCAATATCCGCCCCACTCGTAACATTTTGGGTCAAAGCCTAACATCTCTAATATTTCTTTAATATCTAAAATTGCTCTTTTTGATTTTAAACTCAATGTAATTGTGGGATAATAATTACCAAGGTTTTTGTATTTTTTGATAAACGAGACACATCCATCTGTGTCAAATATCCCCCGTATAAATGCTGTCAAAATCTTTTGATCATTTACTTTAACAATCTCTGGAACGGGAATATTGTCTTTTCTTCCTGCCTGGATTCCAAGTACCTCCTTTTTGAACCTCCATAATGCTTCAGAAGATAGTTCAAAACCGTATGTGGTTTCATATTCTCTTACATTTAAATCAAGATTGTACAATCTTTTATACAGGGGTTTAATGAACCCGTCATAATATTCTTTTTCTTGTTTACTTCCCTTTAATCTGTATTCGTATCTTTTACCCGACAGAAATCCGTCTCCGATGCTTATACCTATTTCTTCTGCCAAATCTGGGGTTAACTTTTCTGGAAACTTGATATCTTTCTTTTTATCCCAGGAATTTAAGGTTATATAAGAAACATCAAACCCCTCTGGAGATTTTTTGTATGTGATGCCCATTTTTGGTAACTTGGCTCTCATTTCGCCTAAGCAATCTCTGCCTATTACTTCTTTTGGGTTAAAATCAACGATTCTGCCTTTGTATTCACTGAGAAGCTCTTCTTTATTGCCCTCCAATAGCCCCATGATATCAATAAATGTTTTTTCTGGAAGTCTGCACAATTCAAAAGCATATGATTTTTCTAACGTTCCTCTTTTTACCTGTAACTCTTTAGAAAAGGCATCCCACGTTGTGCCGAGCGTTCTTTTTGATTCTATTAAAAATCTTCTCTGCTCCCCTTTTGGAAAAACCGTCCTTTTCTCCATTATGGGTGGAAGTGCGTATGCATATTTAATTCTTTTTATTCTACCAGTTATACTATTTATTCTCTCGAAAAAATCTTTGTTTTTGTTTATTGTGTTGGCACTATTAAAATAAGAATTATTGTTAATGAATATAATCAACTCGTGTCATTTTTTACCTTGATTTTGAATGGTTTTAAGTTATTTAAACCTATTGTTTTTTGATTCTGTCAAAAAGAATTTCTCCGGTATCAAGATTTTTTATTCCTATTACAGAAACAGGACAAACTCTTGCTCCTGTGAGAATATCTTCAATCTCTTCGTCTTTGTAATTGCCCTCTAAAACAAAGAATCCTTTTGAGGTTTCCTTGCCATTGATTAAATCAACTTTGTTCTCTCCAGGGATTTCTTTCCAGCGCTTTGGGTCCATTGCTATACATGCAATTGCTCCTATGCAGTTTGTTTTATCAAATTCTATCCTTAGCTTAGGCATTACTTTTTGATAAGAATCGGTTATTTAAAGTTTTTTATCTTGCTTTGTATATGAATAATTTAGGAAAATTAGCTGTTGTTGGGGGATTAATAGCTTCTTTGATTTATCCTGGAAGACTGCAGGAACAAGTTAAACTTGATGTTGAGACTTCTGTTTTTGATGATGCAACTTGCGAGGATATTTTTGGCAAGATGTATGGAAGGGTTGCCCTATTTAACAGTCATGTGGCTGCATATTATTATTGGAAAATTTCTGAAATGAAAGGAGAGATTGGCAGGGATAATGTGCTGGTTTTGGTTGATGCACATCCTGATTGCGAAGATGGTTTGAAAAGAAATTTACCTGTATTTAAATCTGATAAACCTCTCGAAGAAAAAATAAAGGATTTTAAGGAATATTTTCTTGATCTTTATACCTATCATCCTGGGAAAGAGATTCAACCTTTGATTCATTGTGCTAATTTTATCTGGGCAGGTGTAGAGGATGGTTTGATTCAAGAGGTATATTGGATAGTTCCAAATATGCAGGTTGAGCATGCTGGGCGTTTTTTTAAAAACCCTTTTGTTTTTTATGATGGCAAGAAAATTCCTTTTCATATCAGAACTCTTGAAACACTCGAATATTTAGATATTGAAAATGTTTTGCTCACTGTTGATTTGGATTATTTTTATTTTGGTGTGTTTAATGATGTAAAATCTGGGAAAATAAAAATGGATTTGTTTTCAAATTATTTGCCTGGATTCTTTAGAGAATTAAAAATAAAGATTGGAAATGTTAAAGGGGTTATTCCTGCTGCCACGACGAAAGGTTTGTTTGGACTGACTCCAAAGGAACAAGGGAGTCTTGAAAAGGTTGTTGTCAGAGAACTGCAAAAGTTTTAATCTTCTAATTTAAAATATAACCTGCGATTTTTACTTCCTTTATTCTCTAATCTATCCAATAATATTTTTCCTATTTCCTTTAAAGATTTGACATGACAACCACCATCTGCCTGTTTATCCAAGCCCTGGATTTCTACTATTCTTATCTCTTTGATGTCTTGCGGGAGACCTTTTGCCAATTTGCTTAATGTTTCCATGGACTCTGCTTCTTTTTTTGAAATGAAATAAGATTTTACAGGAAGGTTTTTTTTAATGTATTGATTTGCCTGCTCTATATATTTTTCAATTTGTTCTCGGTTGAAATTGTCTAAGGAGAAATCTATTCTTGATAGGTTTTCATCCAATTGATTCCCTGTGATTAATGCTGATGCTTGTGAGTGCATTACTGCTGAGATTACATGTGCTGATGTGTGCATGCGCATTAATTTATAGCGTTTTTCCCAGTTGATTGCTGCTTTTATTTTGTCTCCTGGTTTTAATCCGAGTTTTTGCACTTCGTGAACAATTTTATTATCTTTTTTACTGACCCTATCTACAAGATATGTTTCTCCATCACAGGTTAAAATTCCGATGTCTGATGGCTGCCCGCCGCCTTGAGGATAGAAACAGGTTTTATCAAGGACAATGAGTTTATTTTCTTGCACTTCTTTGACTGTTGCTTCGCACTGCTTCAGATAAGCATCTCGATAGTAGAGCTGTTGAGTCATAGAATTTTGATGATTAATTAATATATAAAATATGGTTTTAGACTGATTCTGCAAATTTGACGAATCTTTTGAAAATATCATCTCTTGGTGCTTGGTCTTTTTGAGTTTTTGGTTCTATTGCAATTGCATCTATGTTTACACCTTTTTTTAATAAACTTTCTCTTGTTGATTTCTCAGAAAATATTTCTCTGCTCTTTTCAGGGGAGATTTCTGGATGGAATTGAATTCCAAATGCATTGCCATATTGAAATGCCTGAACATAGCATCTTGGCGAGTGTGCAACAACCTCATGGCTTAGTTCTGAATCTGGGTAAACTTCCTGAAAATGGTATTGGAATACTTCAAAAGTTTGCTCTAAATGATTTAAAAAAGGGATGGTTTTTCCCGGAATTATTTTTACTTTGTACCATCCAACTTCTGGAGCATTAGAGTGAATAACACTTGCACCAAGAACTTTTGCAATCAATTGATGACCGAAGCAAACACCTAAGATTGGAACATCTTGTTTTAGTGCTTGTTCAACTAAACCCATCTCCCAAGAGATTAATTTATCAGAATCTGGTTCAGTAACAAACAAAGGAGAACCTGTTAATATTAGTGATTGATAATCATTAATGTTTATTCTTTGCCCCTGATAAGCCAGAATTCTATCTACTCTTGTTACAGGATTTAAAATTGCTTCAATCTCTCCTGCTCTGTCTGCCCAGTTTTCTATTATTGCGTGTTTGAACATAGCTTTTCCTTTGAGAAGAGGTTTATAAATCTTGTTGAGGATACAGACAGAATTTTCTTTGTCCTTACAAAATAGTAACTTTTAAAAGGGAGAATTAAAACACATGAGCATGGAAAACTATCCTAGATTGATTGCTCCTAAAACTGAAGACCCTATTAGAGAATTTGCTTCTAATCTTGGAACAGCTGTCTTTTATTTAGACAGACTTTATACCTCTTTTTTTGAGGAGTATGCTGAATCTGAAGAAGTCTTAGAGCATTATTACACCAAAGATGTTGCAAAACTTTTTGGTCTTTATGATTTAGACGTTAATGTTAATAGAATAGGAAAGAAAGAAATTTACAACTTTGAATTATCTCTTGATTTAAAGACTCCGAGAAGATGGGTTAATCTGGGAAAGCTAAAAGGAGGAAGAGATACACATGGAAGAGTTGTTGTTTCTCATCATAGTATGATTGGGCTTTTAAGAAAAGGGCTTCACGGAATTAAGATTTGTGAAGAAGATAAATTAGAAAGAATCCTTGTTGAAGGAATGACAAGATATAAGCCTGTTAGAAATATTATAGGTATTGGTGATGAAGAGATGATTGATTTTATGCATCAAGAAATTATTCCTTATTGCAGATTTTCACCATTGGGAAGAGCACTCTGTGTTTTACCCATTCTTGAAACCAGAAAATCTTTGGCAAGAATGAGGAAGAGGATTCTAGAAGATATAAAACCCAGGATAACTTATGAAGAGATTGATGAGATAAAGAGAAGAAATGGAAAGGTGTAAAAGTTTAAATACCTGTTTTTTTATTCTTTTTTATGCGCAGACTCGAAACTTTTGGCCAGGAAGAGCATAGAATTGATAATGCTATTCTTTATTTAGAGGAACAATATTCCAAATTGAATATTCCTCCTCTTAAAGAGTTTTATTCTGCATCTGAGATGGCATTGCTTCTTGCGTGCGACCACAGTACTGTTTTATCTTTAATACACGCAAAACTGTTAATTTCTGGGGCTGGAAGAGGAAGAGGAGTTATTCCTTGTCGGAGTCTTATTGATTTTCTTGATTCTCGGAAAAGAAATGTATACAGGCCTATAGATGATGTTCTTTTTCAGGGCATGATTTCTCCTGCTTCTCTTGCTGAAGAAATTAAAGTAAAACTTTCTAATTTGGATTATCTTATTCGCACTGGGAAACTTCCGTCTTTTAATATTGGAGTTTATGAAAGACCTTATTATCGATTGCCTCTTATTGAAACTAAAATAGCTTTTAAAAAATTAAAGCAACAACTTTTCAATCCGAAAAAGACTCTTGAAAGTTATATTTAAATAGCTCTTGTTCTTAACAATAGGATGGATATTTCTGAGAAAATAAGACTGGTTAAGGAAGTTGGTGAGGAGATTCTTGAGGAAAAAGAACTTTTTGGGCTGTTTTCTGAGAAGAAAAATCCTGTTGCGTATGACGGTTTTGAACCCTCGGGGAATATACATTTAGCCCAGGGATTGTTAAGAGCGATTAATGTGAATAAACTTACGAGCACAGGGATTGTGTTTAAATTTTGGGTTGCTGATTGGTTTGCTTTGATGAATAATAAGATGGATGGAGATTTGGAGAAGATTAGAGATGTTGGAGAGTATTTTATAGAAGTTTGGAAAGCTTCTGGAATGAAAATGGGGAATGTTAAATTTCTTTGGGCAAGTGAACATATGGATAGAGAGTATTGGTTAAGAACAATTAAAATAGCCAGAATAAATTCTGTTCAGAGGATTACCCGATGTTCGCAGATTATGGGCAGGAAAGAGACTGATACTTTAAGTGCTGCACAAATTTTTTATCCCTGCATGCAGGCTAGTGATATATTCCAGATAAATGCTGATATTTGCCAATTGGGAATGGACCAGAGAAAGGTTAATGTTCTTGCAAGAGAGGTTGCTGAAAAACTTGGATATAAAAAGCCAATAGCGGTGCATCATCATATGCTGATGGGATTGCAGCCAAGTTTGAATGTCGAGGGAGATGCTATTGAGAGAGCAATTGAAATGAAAATGTCAAAGTCACATCCTGATTCTGCTGTTTTTATGACTGATAATAAGGAAGAAGTGCACAGAAAGATAAAGAAAGCATATTGTCCTGAAGGACAAATAGAGAACAATCCAATGCTGGAGTATTGCAAATATATTATTTTTGAGTTGAATAAAGAAGTTAAGATTGAAAGAGCTAATAATTTTGGAGGGGATGTTGTTTTTGAAAATTATTCTGAATTGGAAAAATCTTTTTCCAGAAAGGAAATTCATCCTGTGGATTTGAAGGAAGCTGCTGCTCGGTATATTGATAAGAGCTTAGAGCCTGTTAGAAATCATTTTAAGAAGACTAAGAAAGCTGCTGAGCTGCAGAAGAAAGTGCTTAGTTATCAGGTTACCAGGTAATTCTTATAGATGAGGGGTATTCCCTCCCAGGATTATAGGGCAATCTCTCCAATACTTTTTTAATTGCATGTCCATAGTAGGAACTAAAAACTGGAACTTCCCCATCAAAGAGAAATAGCTCAGCCGTCATTTTTTCTACTGCTGCAGTTGAGATAATAGCTAGGTCAAATGATGTATCGTTTCTAATCTTCTCTACTAACTCTGTTTCTCTCAGATTCCAACCCCCATTGTAGCAAGTATGCATCTTGCAAGAGCTTCTCGTGAAATAGGTCTTGCTCCCGTTACTGGAATTTTTGTAATTCTTTTACATTGTGCCATTCTGATGGTCGACATTGAGAGATTCTAAACTTTTATATCATCACTATCATTAAATAGTAAATTTTATAAGGTCCTGTTTTCTCTGAAAAATATGAGATTCTTTAAATCAAGAGAAGAAAAATTAACAGGAAGAGTAGAAAAATTGAAGCAGAAAATGTATGATTCTCAGATACGTGTTTTAGATCTGTATCAAGAATTTGATATTGCTGTAGGACCTGTTCCTCTTCTCGGGATTAGCCCTCTTTTTGCTACTAAACTCAGTGCTTCTCAAGATTATCTTCTCCACAGGGAGGTGGACTTGGACCATGTTTTTCCTTGCGAGGGAGCTTATTCTGAGACGTATGATGTTATTCTTTATAATCAGCTTCATTGTGAACGGATTTCTGATTCTCAGCTTGATGCAACTCTTGTGCATGAATATGCGCATAGGCTTATGCGTGTGTACTTTGCTGTTTTTGATCAACATTTGGGGAGAATAAGAGAGATTCGACAACAATCAAATTCTTTGCAGTTAGATCAAAGCGCTCATGAGGGGGAGAAATCTGGAAATGGACCACGTTCTCCAGAAGAGCTCCTTGAAAGAATTGAGACTTCTCTTGTAGATTGCTTTACCACTCCTAGAACCCCTGATGAATTATTATTAGGACAATTCCAATTTTATTTTAATGAGATGTGGGCAAAATCGGTTGAGATGTATCTTACAGGACAAACTCATGACCGATTGTGGATGGTTTATTCCGGAGCAAATGTTGGAACTTCACTGATTGAGGATTATGATTTCTTTAAAAAAATTCAATCTACTTTTCATACCTTGTTTTTTGAAAGACTCTTTAGTCATGGTTTGCATAAAACTGCAAGAAGAATACCTTTTGTTTACTCTGCTTTAAAATTTCAGTTTGATCAGCATTATGAGAAGAGATTGCCTGAAGATATTGCGATTCGTCTTTAGTGGTTAAGTAATTCCGAGAGCATCGGTTATTTTCTGCATAAATGTTCTATTGTCTACTGTTGAAATTGCTTCTTCGTAATGCGGATTGCCGAGAAGATAATTGGCCAATTTTCTATACCCATATGAAGCCTGGGAATTGGGATGGGTATGGATGATTGCATCTCTCTTTGTTAAAGCTTCCCGCATGTTTTCATCTTCTGGAATAATGCTGATTACCGGAAGTTCTAACATGCTTTCAATGTCTTTTATTGAGATTCCATTGTCTTTCCTTCTGTTAACAATGACTCCTGTGATTTGTTTTCCAAGTTCCTCGCAGACTTTCACTGTTTTTAATGCGTCTGCTACTGCTGGAAGTTCATCATTTGTTAAGATTAAAATTTCGTCTGCTGCTTCGATACCTGCAACAGCTTCCCTGCCTAAGCCTGCTGCTGCGTCTATTATAACAAAATCGTTGCTCTCGCTTAGTTTTGAGAGTTTCTTTTTCAGCATTCCTGGTTTTATATTGCCTAAGGATTCTAAGGATAATGACCCAGGGATGATTTTTGTTCCTGACCTATGAATGTAAGTTGCATTATCTATTTCTATTTTTCCTGCTAATACATCATGGATTGTTTTTGGCATGACTGGAACTCCTAAGTAAATTCCTATGTTCGGGGTTGTTAGGTTAGCATCTACAACTGTTGTTGCTTTGCCGAACATGTTTAAGGCTGATGCCAAGTTGATAGACGTTGTAGATTTACCCACTCCTCCTTTTCCTGAGATAACTGTTATGAAACGAGTCATAACCTTGGAATAGAAGAGGGATATTTAAAGTTTTAGATACTCAACTTTGAGAATTAGAATCTATGAATTTATATGCTTGTAATTGACCTTCTAGTACCTGATATACACTTATTGTTGCCATTAAAACTTTATCAGGATCTAAAGAATCCTCAATATATGATTTTATTAGGGTAGCAATTAAGGGGTTTTCATTTTGTATTCTTTGAAGTTCTTCACCAAAATGATTTTTTCTATTCTTTTGTATTTCTTGTGTTAGCTCAGCAATTTTTAATTCTAGAACTGCTGGTGTGACTATAGGCAATCCTGAGGGAGTGTATTTTCTCATATAAATTTGATACATCTGTCATATATAAATGTTTCTAATAAATACTACTTATAAGTGGTTACTAACAGAAAGGTTTATATACTCCTTTTTAGCTTGTTTATGGATGGTAGATCCTAATAGTCATAAAACTATGGAGAATTTTGCTCAGGGAATCATTGATGTAAATAGTAAAATTCATGAACTCAATCCTGATGTGTTACTTTACCCTATTAGAGGAGCTATACCTATTGTTGATTTATTGAGGATTGTTGATCCGAGCATTTCAGGAATGAATCACGAATATGTACCTGCTTCAAGCACTATTGAGAATGTAGACGGGATTCTTCATGACTGGTTTTTGAACTATCTTAGGGAACAACATGTTCTTGGAGAAAAACAGTCTTTTTTAGGTATTGATGAGGTGGTTAGCGGGCAGTCTGTTTTTAGAGTTGCAAGACAGCTTAGAAGAGCGATTGGAGATTATGCAAATGAAAAAAATGTTTTATTTGAGGATATTTTAGAGGAAATATCTTACCATAGTGTTGGTATTCAAGATATGAGGCATGTTAGGGTAGGTAAGCCTATGGATAAAAATTATAGCGCATTAGTAGAGAGAGGAACTTTATTTCCTGTAGAGGTTATGACTAACCTGGTGATGGATAAACCTCTCTTATGTCCTTTGAAATTAGCTAGAATTCCTGGGCATAGATATGCAAAATGTTACCCTGTGATGACAGATTATAATGTATCTCGTGAATATATTGATTTTTTAACGAAGTTTGCTCATGAAATTGGGCAGGACATTTCTTCGGTGAGTTTACAGAGTCCTGCTAGAATAAGGAATTCTGAACGGTTTTTACCTGAGAAATACCATGAAATAGGAAGAGAGATATTAGTTTAATTAATTATTTGTATTTTTCTTCTACGAAATCAATAAAATCCCGGGTTCTTTTGTAGAATTCAAAGAGCTTTTCAATGTCAATGGTGAAGACTTCATCGTTTTCAAGGATTGTTAAAGCTACATTTTTCCTGTATTCCTCTTTTTTTGAGTATTCTGCTTTATCGATTCTTTTTAATAAGAAATAGAACTTTAGAAACTCTTTCATTTCTTGTCTGCGCATTGTCAGCTTTTTTAGCTCTTGGGCCCTGGAAAGAGGGGTTAGGGGGATTTGCTTGAGTTTTTTTTGTTTTTTTAAGGCTTCTAAGGCACAGATAATCCCATAGTCATAGGCATTGATTAACCTATGGATTGTATTTTTAATAACATCCACTGTTTTTGTGTATTTTAGAGTTACAAAGATTAAGTGGTCAGCTCGTTTGAGCTCTTCTCTGGCCTCATTATTTCCTTCGTACATTTTGTAAGATAATTTCGAGTTTCCTCATAAAAGGTTTGAGCTGGTTTATATAGCTTTTTAATTTATCCATGTCAATTGCCTTGATTTTTGAATAATCCTGGTTGCAAAAGACGTATTTATCTCTCTTAGCGAACTCCATTGTTGAGGATTTTCTTTCTTTAGCTAACTGGTTGATTTCTTCTATGGCTACAATATGGTGCCTATCGAGGTTATATTGAGGGGCTATTTTGGTTTTGAAAATCTGCATTTTCACATCAAAATTATCTGAGAATAGGCCAATGCGTTTGTAGAGTCTTTCGTAGTTCATTAAGGAATCTACTGAGCAGATTAATGCCTGGTTGAGGTTGTCTAGAACTGAGATAATCAGCTTTTGGTCTTTTACTAAAGGAAAGGTTACATAAGCGATATGGTCGGCTGTGTTGAAGTGCTGTTGAGCTTTTTTTAGTAAATCTGCTATTTGAGAGTGTTCTTGAAGCATTGAATTGAGAAGATGGGCTTTTTTAAATAGGTTATGCTATTCTGATAGTTCTTTCATTATTGATTCTTCCAGCTTTGTTGACATCTTATAGCCATGCTTTTGACAGTAAATTCTGAATCTTCTTAAAGGTTCTGAGTCTATGGTGAAGTTTGCCCTTTGCTTATAATTGAGTTTTGGAAGCTTTTTTGTTCTTTCAAACTCTACTAAGGCTTCGAAATGCTCTGGGTTTTCTTTTACTATTTTTCTTGCTATTTGCAATATTGGGCTATCGTATGGCATCTTTGATTAACCTCTTGATTTCATTTACTTTATTTATATTCTTTTTGAGTATGATTATGACTAAGGCATTTATTTTTTGAGGGTCGTAAGCGAGTTTTTTGGTTTCTAAAATGCTTCTTATTAACAATGCTGTTGTTCTTTTGTTGCCTTCTTCAAACACATGGTCGATTAAGATGGCTCTTGTCAGGTATGCTGATTCTTTTAGCCAGTCTTTTGTTTGCTCTAGATTTGAAAATGCGAAATCTAAACTTGCTTCATTGATGAATCTGCCTTTGTCAAATTGTTTGTTCATTTCTATGATGTCTTTCTTGTTTATCATACACATTAGTGTGTATAGATTATATATAAATGTTTGGATGGGCAGGTTTATATTGTTTTCTTCTTCTTTGATTTTATGAGAAAAACAATTGTTATTGCTGAAGACCAAAGAGTAGAAAGAGAGTGGTTAGTACGCATCGTTTCTGATAAGAGATACTGGGCATTTGGAGCTGAAAATGGACAAGTAGCTTTGGATTATATCTTGCAAACTTCTGTTCAGGGATTGATTACTGACATCTGTATGCCTGAAATGGATGGTTGTGAGTTAATAAAAAATCTAGCAAGAAGAGAGATTAAAATTCCAATTATTGTTTTATCTTCCATGAACTTGAGTGAGATTGGCAAGAAGGTAAAAGCATCTTCTTACGAAGGAGAGGTGATTTATTTTCGAAAAGATGTTTCACAGGATGGAGATAATGGGTTTTTAGCAAAACTTCAATCTCTTGTTCCATTGTATAGATAAGGGTCACTGGCATCCCCCCTTATTACTAAACGTTCATAGTCAAAAGTTGTTGCTTTCTCGTTAGTAAAAGACAGTAAATGCGTCCTAAAATTTGCGGCTTTTATAAAAAAGCAAAATATTTATATACAAGAGCATACTATCTTAACATAAGTTGATGGAGTATGTTTGATGTGCGTTACAACGGTCTGAGATTAATTCCATCGAAAAGTGCTGCGAATGAACTTGCAGAATACAGGCTTATGATTGAGGATTGCAAAGAAATCCTTGAAAAAGGATACTTGCAAAGAATAAGGAAAAAAGGCACTCTAGAGATGTGGAAAGATTTTGGCGATAAAACCTATAACGTGGTTGTTGTCAAATCTTTCAATTATCTTTATAATGAGGAGGTTTACCTTATCATTCATATTGGTGCGTTTACAAAGAAATCAAAGAAAAGTCTAGGGGAGAAAAAATGAAAGGAATGAAATGTGTTTGCGGGAAGATTGCAGAGTACAATGAATATATGAAATTTAATGGATTTGATATTGATGGCTGGGAATGTAAAAGCTGTGGTGAAGCTTATTATAATCCTGAAAAAGCTGAAAAGATTTTATTATTAAATAAGCTTAGGAGACATGTTTATCATTTGAAATTAAGCCAGGTTAAAAGTAATTTGGTATTGAGAATACCTAAAGAAATCAGTGATGCTTTAAATCTCAAGAAAAGTCAGGAAGTTGGTTTTAGTTTGAAGAGCAACAATGAGATAGTTATTGACCCTTTTAATACTTCTTTGAAGCGCTAAAATCTTTTAGGTTTATTATTGCTTCTGCAATATCTCCATAATGGTCACCAGAGTCCCCTTATCAACGAACCTTTTTAGCAAAAAGTTTCACCAAAAATTAAACCTGTGCAACCACTACTCTTTCAACTCTAAGATTGCTGCGGCAATATCTCCTTTATTGCTCTCTAAAGCTGCTTTAGCTGCTGAGTGAGAAACATTTGCTTGGTCCATGACGGTTTGAATATCTTCTTCTGAGATTTCTAACTTTTCTTCTAACTCTTCTAATTCTCCTGTGATTTGCAAGGATTCCTGGCCCATCATGTTTACTTTAAGAACTTCTGGGTTTTTGATGATGTATGATTTTGGGCCTTTGATTATAACTGCTGTTGATGGAATTTCTTCTTGTTTAATCCCCATCTTCTTCATCATCTGCTTCATTTGTGCAGGATTAATTCCGGGCATCATTGTTTTTATGGGAGATGGGAAGTTTATAAACGTTGTTGCTTGTTTGCTTCTTGATTAAGAATAAAGAATCTGCTGAATCGTATAAGAAATATTTTGAATATATCTGGAAACAATCAAAAACCTGATTGTGATAACCACAATATTTATATACTAATGATATCTTTTGATATTAAGTGATACTATGGACATGTCTAGGTATGAACTGGAAATTAAACATCACGCTTTTATTCAAGCAATGAAGCGAGGAATTTCACCAGACCTTATTGAAGATACCATCATCAATGGTAAATTGGTTCATTATGGAAAACACGGAATTAAATTTGTCAAAAAAGGAAAAAGAACGATTATTTGTGTTGGGCAGATGATTGGGAATAGAATAAAAATATTTACAGTTGAGGAGGAAACATGAAAAAATGTTCAGATTGCAATGGAGTAATGAAAGAATTAACAGCAGAAACGCCTGAGGGAGTTGGATATACTTATTATAAATGTGCTCAATGCGGGGAAGAAATTTTGAATATGGAACAGCTTCATCATGTAGCTCAAAAATATAGATTATTAAAAAGTTATCATGTTAAACTCTCAAAGTGGGGTTTAAGTTTAGGAGTTAGAATACCAAAAGAACTTGCAGAGAATTATAATTTAAAAGAAAACAAAGAGGTTATTATTATCCCAGAAAAAAATGGGATGAAGATAATCTCTGCTTAAAACCTGATTACAAGTACCTTATTACAATTTCAAGAACAATGACTAAAGCAATCAAAGCAATGACAATCTCTGGCTTTAATCTTAATTTGCTTGAAGCTTCATCAGAATATCTTACTAATCCACCCATTCCTGAGGGCATTTGAACTTTGTTGTCTGCCATAGATTTGTTTGGGTTTAGGGGTTTATAAAATGATTGTAAGAGTAGGTAAGCAATAAGCCGTCTTTTGTTCATCTCCTTTTGGGAAAGATGATGCTAACATTCTACTAAGCAGCTCTAAGGCCTTGCACCTGTTGGGGCTGACGTTTCAATGTTCCCTTCCATCTCTTCAGCTGGTTATCTGAATTCCTTTGCAGGAATCTTCGCGAGCCACATTGTCAGCTAAATTCCTATAACGGAATTTGGCTTATCAAGGATAGAAATCCTTGACACAATGGAAGGACATGCCGTTTCTGAGCAGTTGCCTCTTGTTTCCAAGACTCAAGTTTATGTCTGATAAATCAAACAATTTGAGCAACTGATTTATGGTGGACGGACTTTCCTCACTTTTGTTCTTGCAAACAACAGCGTTAGTTAGCTTGCCTACCTACTCTGAAAATAGTGATTTTTGGGTTTTTAAAGGTTGCTTTTTTAGCTAGTAACCTTTAAATATTCCAGACTCTTGCTTTTATGCAGAGGTGTTTTTATGGCTGAAAAAGAGGATGATAAAAAAGGTTCAAATCTTTCTAAAATTCTTATTGATAATCATGTCGCACTGCAGAAAAAGAGTGTGCAATTAATTGAAAATGGAACTGCATTAATCCAGGGGAATGCTTTGCTTGTTAAAAAACTGGATACTTTAACAGGGAAAATGGAAACTCTTACAGGGAAGATTGATAAGTTGGTTGGGATATTTGAAGAGGCCAGCAAACACGTTATGGATGCTGGTGAGGATAGAAGAGTTATTGAACTTGCTGATAAACTGGAAGAGTTACTTGAACAGAACAGAAACCTGACTAAAGGGTTGTTGATGCTTGAGAGTTATGTGAGAACAAAAACTCAATTCGAGAGATGAACACAATTTTTTTTCTTTGTAAAGAAAAAACATTGTAGTGTTCATCTATGATGAACAAATGTTAAAGTCATTTTGACCTTTAACATATCCAAAAAAGAAACTAAGAATGTTGTATTCACAAAAAGAACAGAATGTGTTATTAAAAAAAGGGGAAATATGAGTATTCAATTTATTATTGATGAGCATCATCAGGAACAGCAGGAAAAATTAAAACAGATTCTTGAGGTTATTAAAAGAAAGCATTTTAAGGTGGACAAGAAGGCCCGATTTTTAAGGAAGTTTACTCTTTCTTGTATGGGGCAGTATCCTAAACCAGCAATGTTGAAACATCATCAAGAGATGATGAAACAATTGAAAGAGGAGAGTGCTGTTGATAAATTACAACAGAAACAACAATTTCTTAAGGAACAAGTTCTTAAGGGAAAACTTCCTACCCCTCCTGAGCAGTTGAACATGAAGGTTGAGAAGATTGTTGTTGAGACTCCTGGGATTCTTACTCCTCCCAGCCCTGTTAAATTTATTGCTGGGGCTCCGAAGAGGGTTTAGATAGCTTTATAAACAAGATTTTTAGACACGATTTTATGAATGATACCCCGAAATCTATTTTATATTTAGAGGATGACGAAGATACTAGGCGACCTTTAACATGGATTCTAGAGAGAGAAGGTTATACTGTTTACCCTTTTTCAACCGCTTGGGAATCTCTTGAAAGTATCAGAGAAGGCTTGAGATATGATCTCGCTCTTCTTGATTTAACAATGCCGGACAGAAATATGCCTAACGAAGATGTTGATGATGTTATTAGAGAATCAAAAAACAGGAATCCATCTGTTCATATTATAACCTTTTCTGGCTGGCCAGATACAACTGGTGAATACAAACGTAAAGGCGTTCACGCTCATTACAACAAAGGAGAAGGAAGAGATAAGACTAGCAAACTTCTAGAGCTTATTGCACAACATTTAAAGAGATAATTATTTCCAAAAGACTTCAATGTCATCAATTCTGTGATTGGGATTGATGTCAATAATTAAACCAAAAAGCTTAAATACTAATGTAATATTATTGTTACATATGTCACAAAATAGTTACAATATAAAGATTGTTCTGGCTTTGCTTAAGTCAGAGAACCATGTTAGGGGGCTTGCCAGGATTCTAGGAACCAATCAAACAAATATAGCGAGGAAAGTGCAAGAGCTTTCCAAGGAGAATATTGTTGATTTTAAGCAGGAAGGCAGGAACAAAGTATTTTTTCTGAAAAAAACATTGGAAGCAAAACAATATACTTATTCTGCTGAAATGCAGAAGCTTATTGATGCCATAAAGAAATACCCTTCTTTAAGAAAGATTATTGAAGCGATTAAAAAAAATGAAAAAATAAGCATAGCAATCTTATTTGGTTCTTATGCCAAAAATACAGCCAGTAAAGAAAGCGATATTGATATTTATATTAACACCAAAGATACTAAGGTAAAAAGAGAGGTTGAAATTATAGATTCAAAGATAAATGTAAAAATTGGGATATATAACAATGATAGTTTACTTATTAAGGAGATAGATAAGAATCACGTGATTATAAAAGGTGTTGAATCTTATTATGAAAAAAATAAATTTTTTGATTAAGCTTCATAAAGAAAATAAATTGCTGGTTGTTGAGTCTAGCAATGAGATTAAAGAGGCTTATCTGCAAAGGTCAAATGAATCTTTATCTTCAGCAAAAGCTCTGCTTAAAATAGGCAACTTGAAAGATTCTGTTGCACTTGCTTATTACTCTATGTATCATGAGCTTCTTGCACTACTATTCAGAATTGGGGTAAAATCTGAAAACCATGCAGCATCTATTATCTTGCTGAAAGAGGTGTTTGGGATTGATAATTCAAAAATATCAAAGGCAAAATCCGAAAGAGTAGACAAGCAATATTATGTTGATTTTTCAGTTAATGATGCAGAAGCAAAAGCATCAATAAAGACTGCAGAAGAATTTATTGCTGAGATGCATGATTTTATTGCCAAACTTAATGAAGAGGAAATACAAAAATACCAGGAAAAAGCAATTCAGCTATTTACTGAAGATAATGAAGTTTGATTTAATCTTTCCAGAAAACTTCAATGTCATCAATTCTGTAGTTCGGATTGATGTCTAAAGCTTTTGTTGCTGATTCTGAGAATTTTATTTTTTTAACTTGATATTGCTGGATTCCATTCCAGGCAATCATTGCCCCATTATCCCCACAAAATTCTAAAGGGACAACTGAGAACTTGCATTTGCGTTCTTTGCACATAATTTCTAGCATTTGGGATAATCTTTTATTTGCTGCAACTCCTCCTATGAGTAAGAGTTCTTTTTTGTCTGTGTGCGCTAATGCACGTTCAGCTACTTCTGTTAACATCGAGAAACAAGTTTCTTGTAATGAGAAACATAAATCTTCTTTCTTTGCTCCTTTTTTATATAGATTAATTGCTTGAGTGATTATTCCTGAGAATTCTACATCCATGCCTTTGACTGAATAAGGCAATTCGATGTATTTTCCTGAAAGGGCTAATTGTTCTATTTTTGGTCCTGCTGGGAATCCTAGGTTGATTGCTCTGCCAAATTTGTCTAATGCGTTTCCTATTCCTATTGAAAGACATTCTCCGAAGATTCTGTATTTTTTTCCTTCGTAAGCTATGATTTGCGTGTTTGCTCCTGTTGCCAAGATGAAAACAGGGTCTTTCATTTTTGAAGTTAACAATCCAATCTCTAAATGCGAGATTAAATGGTTGACTGGAATTAAAGGTTTTTTTAATTTTAAAGATAATTCATGAGCAAACTTTTTTCCTGCAACCAAACAAGGAGGTAATCCTGGACCTTGTGAGAATGCTACAATATCTATTTGAGATTCTTTGATGTTTGCTTGCTGGATTGCTTTTTGGATGATTTCGTTTCCTAATTCTAGGTGATGTTTCGCTGCTTGAATGGGGATGATTCCTCCTGATTCTGTTTGATACATGTCTTTGATGTTTGATAAGATTTTACCCTTATCATTTACAACTGCTACTGAAAATGTGTGGGCTGTTGATTCTATTGCTAAGGCTATCATAGTAATATGATAAGAAAAGGGGTTTTAAAATTAACCTTTCGATACGTTTATTAACTTTTGCCTCTTTATTTCATTCATGGAAAGATTGTATCTTCATAAGATTGGTAGGAATGTTCGTGATACAAATATTGATTTTTATATCGCCACTTCTTATAAAGGACGCTATACTCTTGACCCTGAAGGGGGGGCTAGACCACTTTTAAGGGAAGGATTTGCTCAATTCTTAATAGACTTTTTGAAAGAGAGGATTGAGAATAAAGGGGATGCCTTTTATTTTACTGAAGTTAAACCTGATTTTAACTTACCTATATCAGCAAACCCCCCGCTTGGAATAGTTCAACTTGACAAAGAGGAGCAAAAAGTGCTTGAGGAAATTATCGAAATGCACAATAAGCTTGCTGTTGCCAGGGGTTTCTAGTTAATACCTTTTGAAGACCCTAGGATTGGCTATCATTTTGAAAGACGAATGGAACTTTTTTGGAAAGAAGAACCCGCATGCGATATATATGCTTTAACTGGATTGAAAATTTAATAAACTTTTTATACTATAGGCGAGAGATTTCTTTGGGTAAATCTGTAAAAGAAGATGTACAGATGTCGGTCTGACTGATTCTGTTTTTGGAATAAACAGTTATTTTCATTCCTGCTGCTCGTGCTGCTTTGATGTCGCTTTCTAAATCCCCAAGATATACACATTCCTTTGTTTGCACCCTCAGTTTTTCAGCAGCAAATAGCAAAGGTTCTGGATGAGGTTTATGATTGGTTGTGTCTTGGTACGTCACCGTAACTTTGAAATATTTTTCTAGTTTTGCAAGCTTTGGAGATTCGTAAACACTTTCTTTAACACGGCTCGTAACGATTCCTAACATATAGTTTTTATCTAACATTTCTATTACATGGTTTACGCCTTCTGGAACAGTCAGTAATTCAGTAGGATATTTTACCTTACGACTACGCCCCATCTCCCATATTCTTTTGATTTCTTCTTCAGAAGACGATTTTGTGAGCACATTTATAGCATCTATCATACTTAGATGAAAAATTGCTCGATATTCTTTTTGAGTTGGAGGATTATAACCTGCTTTCGTCATTAAATCCTGAAAAAATTTCAAGTTCGCTTCGAAAGAGTCAAGAAGAACTCCGTCAACATCAAAAATTACAGCTTTAATCATCCTCCCCATTTAGTTTAATAAATTTTATAAGCCTATCTTTTTAACTAATATTTTTAACTTTCCAAAAGGTTTTTAACCTTGTTGAAAAAACTGATTTTAGAGGTGGTGATACCTCAGAGTTATTCTGAGTTAATTATATGAAAAAAAGAACTAATGTATTGAGTATAACTGGAATAAACGCTTTGCTTGAAGAGGCTGCAGAAGAAGAAAAAGGATTTTCTCCAGAAGAAGATGATTTGGATTTCTTAAACAGCCGCGATTTTCAAGATTCATTGGTGCGAGGAGAGGATGAACAATTCCGTAGAGAGTTAGGAATACACGAAGGCGTTCCGCTACCCTTGTACGGGGAGCTTGTAAAAGAGGTGTTTGTTGCGCTTGGAAAACATCAAAGAGAACGCGAAGAAAGGCTACAGCTTGGGCGAGAACAAAGGGAGTTAGAAAGAAAACTTAGTTTTTCTCAAATGGAGGTTAAAAGATTACAAGATGCAGTGGGTGGATCAAGCTACACCCTGCTTGGGGAGAGAATACCACCTCAAGATGTTGAGGTTGAAAGAGCTATTTTAGGACTTTTAATACGCAACCCTAATTTAATGGAGGGTTTTAATCAAAAATATCTTAATTTAATGTTTTATATGACTGCACATAGAAAAGTTCATGGAGCGATGATTGACCTAGGCATAAGGCTTGATGTTATTACCTTGGATAGAAGACTTGGTAACTTGGGATTATTAGATGAGGTTGGTGGGGCTTATGCTATTCATCAACTTGCTGAAGAGGGGAGAGAGCTTAATCCAAATGTCCTGCCAGAGTATATTGGGCTTATTGAAGAAGATTTTATTGCAAGAGAGCTTATCCTCAAAGCTACTGAAGTTATTAAAAAGCTCTATGCTCGCGAGAAGGGAGCTCATAGTTCAATGACTGAATTTGTCAGAGCAGAATTGGTTAGTCTGTTTGATGTGTTGCCTTTTAGATATAGATTAAGACAAGATGTTGCTGGGGATGTTGATGAGGTTATGCAATCTTTTGATGCACTTATTGCTAGAGGAGGGAGACCAGAGATTTCAACAGGTTATACTAGCCTGGATAGGATTGTCAGGGTTATGCCTGGAAAGTTGCATGTCTGCGGGGCTGATACAGGGATGGGAAAAACAACCTTCATGACAAACCTTATGAGAAATGTTGCTGAGCAAGGTTATAGAACTTTGATGTTTACTTTTGAATCTTCAAGAAAAGAGGTTTTGGAAAAATTAATTGCTCAACATGCTGGCGTTGATATTGAAACCTTTGAGATTTTTGATACTTTGAGTGAGGGGGATAAAGAAGCGATAATGAAGGCTGCTGAAAGAGTTAAAAATTATCCAATAGTTATTGAGAGTGGGGGAGTTCCCGATATTGATTATATTGCTCAAAGAATAAGGCATATGAAAACACAGCATCCTGATTTAGCCTTGGTTGTTGTTGATGGTTTGCAATCTTTTAAAGGGTATAAACCCTTTGAAGGACCTAAAACAGCTATTTATGCTGAGGTTATTAAAAGATTAAAAGATGAAAGCCATGAATCTCGGGTTTCTACGCTTTTAACTTCACAAATTGCTACGGGTGTTGTTTATAGAAGAAATAATAAAAGACCTTATAGCATTGGTGATTTTGCAGATTGTAAAGATCTTGCCAAGGTTGCTGATACAGCATTTTTCCTTTATCGTCCTGGCGAATACTGGCCTGATAATGATGACTTCAGAGGCTGGCTTGAGGTTATTCCCTGCAAACTGAGAATTGGGGATAAAAGAGATAAAGCGTTTAAATTACAATGTGATATGGCAACTGCACGAATAACTGAATCTTGAAAGATTCTCTGTGAATAGATTACATTAAATTTTTTAATTCCCCAAAATAATAAACTTTATCCTGGATAATCCAAACTTCCAGGTTTTTTAGATTCATTTTTTTTAAGAAAGGGCTTAACGAATGATTCTTGGTTATATCTGAACCTTCTGAGATGAAGTTGAAGGATGGCATTACAATTAAAGTTGAATGATTATAATGGCCTTTGAGAAAGCATTTAAATCGCTCTGTTGGCCTTTCTTGAAATGAAATTGCTGGATGCTCGTGGCCGATGATGATTACTGGTTTGAGGGTTTTAGGGATAACATCTCCGTGGAGGAACTGAATGTTGTCAATAATATACTCATTGACGACTTTAACGTTTGATTTTGATGCTATTGGTTCTAAGATTTTATCATGATTGCCTTTGAGAACGATTAATTCTGCATGTTCCTGGATGAGTTTGAATATTTTTGATAATTGATTCCATTCCTGGTTTGTTATGATTCCAAATTCATGCTTGACATCCCCAATTAAAATAACTTTTTTCGGGTTGAACTTTTTTATTGTAACTGAGATTTTTTCTAGTATTTCCTTGAATTGGGTTCTCGGAATCATGATTCCTTGCCGATTTAAAGATTCTTCAAAACCAATGTGTAAATCTCCTATTACTAAGGTTTTATGCTTTTTGATGTATAAGCAGAGTTCATGGATTTCTATATCTTTGTGGATTAACATTATAATTTAACAGAAATTGGTTTTAAAGAGGTTTCTATTTGGATGTTATTATAGGGGGGATGCCTTTAATACCCCGATTAAAAATATTAATCCTCCAAAAATTAAAACAAAAAAGAGGAGGGTTATAATAAGATTTATAGACGCCCATCTTCTTATTGGGTTTGTATAGCGTTTTGATTTGATTTTAGCGATAATTGTTAGAGTGATATTTACTAATAACAATACGGCGAGAGTATCATAGGGTGCAAGATATGAATACTTTCCAAGATAATTGGTGATTTTAAATAAGTTGATAAATGAGTCTAATATTATCAATATGGTTATTCCAATTAAAATCGAGGAAATCCAAAGAATCATTTTTATCTTCTTTTTACTTATTTCAGGTTTTACCATTTTTTTTAAATCTCTTTTGTTTCGTTTAATAAAGAAATGTGTTTCCTGCCTTCGTACCCAGATTCTTCTGAATGCCAGAATTCTATTGTTTTTTCAGGGTATCTGTAACAGAGGAAGATTTCTTTGTTTTGATGAGTTGAATAAAAATCTATTAATCCTATTCTTGGGTCTTTGACAAAGACTCCAAATTGCATTAATTGTTTGATGAGTTTAAGACATCGGTAGCTTTTTTTATGAAAGAAAAGTTCATTTTTTACATGAGCGTAGGTTTCTTGGAATGGCTCCTCGTAGATTACTGAAATATTTTCATTGATGCCTAGTTCTTGATAGAGCTGCATTAATTCTTTTAACAATGGTTTTATTTCTGGAAGAACTTTTTTTGCCTGGTCTATTGTGAAATATTGTTTTTTAACCACATGATTGAATTCTTTTGAGATATATAAACTTAATCCCTGCATTATTTAGAATGTTTCAACAACTCTCCATTTTTCATCTTTTTTTACATATTTTTTAATGGTTGTATCTATAATCTCGTCTTGAAGAGCGTAGAGTATTCTTTTTTTCCTTAAGGTATTGCTTCTCAGGTACATTTGAATTCCATTGATATGCCCTGCACCTATAAAATAAGGAATAGGTTTTTGAGACTTCACTCTTCTTTCAAGTTTTTCCAGGTTGCTTGCACAAAGAATATCCCGGTAGTCAAGCATCGTGCTGTAGGAAATAATATTATCCATCTCAATGTTTTCTTTTTGACCTAATTCCCTTATTGCCCCTATGGGGGCGACGCTTATCATTAAATCTAAACTAACCATTCCTAGCAACGCGCTTAATACTTTTCTTCTTGAAAACTTTAAACCGGTGTTTGCTAGGAGAGCCAATGCGAATCCTAAATACATCTGACTACTTTCTAGAGCAGCAACATTTTCTGTTGAGTCGAGAGTGTAAATTGGCAGGTTATTTTTTTCAGCCTGATTAGCAATGAAACTATAAAAAGAATTTTCTTCTTTTGATTCCAGAAATAGATTTGCTTCCAGGATAACCAGTTCGGAATTTTGTATCTTCTCTTCAAAAAATGAATCGTGCCTTCTATAAAATTCTGGAGTATGCTCAACCCCGATTAATTCAAAATTATTATTGTTTACTTTTTCTGTTTTTAAGGGAAAAGGATATCTCATTTTATTACTCTGGCTTTTTACCTATTTTAATCAGAATCATATTATGCATTCTCCTTAAAAACTCTACTTTGTCCTCTACTTTCATAAAATCCAAATGGCCTTGCAATACAAGATTGAATGCGAATGGACTTGGCAATCTTCCTGATGTATGGACAATTTTAATATATCCTTTTTCTACTTGCTCTAAGATTAATTTTGTGTTATCTATATCCATGAGATCTTCCAATACTTCTCTTCGGGCTTCTTTTAGGATTGAGAAGTCATTTGAGATTCTTCTTACTGCGTTGAGTAAAAGCATTGAACTTACCTGCTGTCTACCTACTCGTTTAGTCTTTCCTTTGTAATTTCTTAAAATCATTAGAGCACGCATTGCACAATGCCTGAATCTGCGCTTTAAAACTTCTGTCTGATCTATTGCAAGCTTCATAACCTCTTTTAATTCATTTGATTTTAATTGCTTGAAAACTGTTTCTATGGGCAGCTGCTTTTCAGATGATAAATAAAAACCATTGTCGCTGATTCCTAATTCAATATCTGTATGGACTTGCTTTCCAAGCACGTAGGAAATTGCTCTGCTGAGAACATCATTAACTCTTCTTCCGTATAATGTATGGAAAATATAGAATCTTTTATGGTCTTCGTTGTAATTTTCAATAACTATCTTTTTATCGTTTGGAATTTGAGAGAATAGAAATTGCTCCTGCAGGTAATGATAGACTGCTTCTGAAGCGTACTTGTCCAGGTACATATATTGGTTGATGAACTCCATGATTTCTTTCTTTTCAGCTTTTTTTTCAAATTTTTCATTTACCAATCTTCTGAATCTTGAAATATCCATTGCTAAATCAAAGTTCAATGGGAGCATCTCTGAAAACCATGAAGGGATTGTTGGTGGACGGTTTACTGAGCCATTAACCTGGGCTGTCATTCCTTTTGCATATAAGAATTCGTATCTTGTTCCTCCGAGGACAAAGACATCTCCACGCTTTAATCTTTCAAGGAAACTTTCATCGATATGGCCTATTACCTGCTCTTTGATTTTAACCTGAACAAAGGTTTCATCTGGAATTGTTCCAAGATTTGTCATGTACAATACGCGGGCAAGTTTCCCGCGCCTTCCAATTTCCCCTGTCTCTTTGTCATACCAGATTTTTGCATAGACATTTCTATCTTCTAATTTATTGTAATCTCCTGATAAATAATCAATAATATCCAGGAATTCTTTGAACTCTAAATTTTGATAACAATATGATTTTGTGACTAATTTGTAGAGGTCTTGGATTTTAATTCTTTCTGTGATTGCTATGCCGAAGATTTGCTGGGCTAATACATCCAGACAATTTTTTGGAATGTGAATTCTGTCTATTTTTCTTTCAATTACATTTTTTAATAAGACTCCGCATTCTATTAAGTCATCTCTGTCTAATGCAATTATTCTTGCCTTGATGGTATCGTGGAGTTTATGCCCTGCTCTTCCTGCTCTTTGGGTTGCCCGAGCAACTGATTTTGGACTGCTCAGCATTATTACCAAATCAATGTAACCTATGTCTATACCGAGTTCTAGGGATGTTGAGCAGACAATTACTTTTAGTTCTCCATTGCGCATGCGTTCTTCTAATTTTAGTCTGTGCTCTTTGCTTAAACTTCCGTGATGAGCCCCAATGTTTTCTGTGTACTTTCTTGGGAATTTTTCTTTTAGATGATGGACAACTCTTTCTGTTGCTGAACGGGTGTTTGTGAAGATTAATGTTGTTTTATGCTCCTGAATTAAAGAGTCTATCAGCTTATACATTTCAGCATGGATGACATCATGTGTAATGTTGATTAAGTCTGGAACAGGACAGAGAACTTTCATATCCATTTTTTTATCCAGATTAATTTTTGCGATTTCACAGCTTCTTTTATTTCCTACTAGGAATTGAGCTATTTCTTCTATTGGCTCTGTGGTTGCTGATAATCCTATTCTTGTGAAATGATTTTTGCTGAAATATTCCAATGCTTCTAATGCAAGAGATAAATGAACTCCCCTCTTGCTGTCTGCCAATGCATGGATTTCATCTATGATTATCCATTGAAGATTCATTAAATGGTTTCTGAATTTTGATGAGGCTATGACGAGGGAGAATGATTCTGGAGTTGTGATTAGTATATGGGGGGGAGATTTTAACATTGAAGACTTTTCTGATTGTGTTGTATCTCCTGTTCTGACTCCAATCCTGATTTTAAAATCTTTTTTTGATACTTTCTCCATTTCTTTTAAGGGTTCTTGCAGGTTAATTTGAATATCATTTGAGAGTGCTTTTAAGGGAGAAATATAAACTGCATATATCTTGTCTTCGAGCATTCCAGCTTCTGATAATGTGATTAACTCGTTTAAAATTGATGTAAAAGCTGTTAATGTTTTTCCTGAGCCTGTTACTGCTGAGACTAGGACATTTTTTTTATTATGTATTGGGATGATTGCGTATTTTTGAGGGAGGGAAAACTGATTGAATTTTTTTTTAAACCAATTGCTTACTATTGGATTTAATATTTTATGGATTTCTTCATTTGTGTATGGTTCTTTCATATAGGTTATCATTTTTTAATTCCTATGGTAACATCATCATTTCCAAGATAACTATCGAGCATTTTTGCTTTCTTGAAGTTCTTTTTGCAGAATTTGAGAATTATGGATTTATCATACTCTGCTAAGTTTGAGGTAAATTGGCTTTTTTGGAGGAAATTAAATGCTATTCCTTTGTTTGCCAGGAAAACCATCCTGCGAATCATTTCTCTTATGAATGCTTCATTATCGTCTAAGATTGTTGCAAATATTCCTGAGCAGAAAATATAATCGTATTTTTTCATTGGAGTTTCTAAGATGTTTGCTTCTATGAACTCTGTTTCTGGGTAGCGTGATTTTGCTATTTTCAATGCATCCGGATTGATGTCAATGCCTGTATAATCTATTTTTCCATACTTCTTTTTTAAGTAGCTGTAGAGATCTGCAAATCCACAACCTACATCGAGAATTGTTTGGTCTTGCAAGGGGTCTTGAATATCTAAAATTTTTAACATGATTTCAAATCTTAATTCTTGTTCTCTTCTTCCGTTCCAGCCTAAACCTTCAGGAGTTTCTCCATAACTATCCCGAAAATCCTTGTAGAGCTGATTATTGATTTTGATTTCTCTTTCTGTTAGAGTATATGAATCTTGGTCTGTTTTTGGCATGATAAAAAATAAAGAAAAGGAGGGTTTAAAAGGTTTTTTGTGGGATATAGAAAGATGACTGGAAAGCATATTGAACTAGAGTTGTATTTTGCAAGTTGTGATAGTGGAGGACTTGTAGAGGGAATGCTTTATTTGAATGAAAATGAGTATATAAATCGTAGAAGACAAAGGGCGATTGATAGAATCAAACAAGAATTAGCAAACGCTATTGATGAAAGAACAACTTATACCAGTATTCAATATATATTTGACCCAAGGAATTTTGTTTCAGATGAAAAAGAAGCTAGAACTCTTATTGAGTTTCTTGAAAGGGAATTGAAAGGATCTGGAATAATAGAACCCGAGAGTTGTATGCATGGAAAATTAAAATTCTTTAGAAAGATTATTTTTGATGGTTTGTTGCTGGAAGATATTGAAAGAATAAGAGAATCTATAAAAGAATCTGGATTACACTTAACTTCTGAAGGAGATATAAGGCATATTGATGACAATAGAATTTTACACCAATATACTAAACTTAAGCCCGTTTAAAATTATCCAAAGTAATCAGGTTCTTTATCATCCAAAGGTGTTGGCTGACCTTTCTGCTCTTTTAACTTAGCAACTTCTTTTGCCTGAGCCATCATGCCTTTTAATTTTGCTTCGAATTCATCAGCTTTCTTTAATAAAGGCTGGTAGTCTATTTTAAGATTTAAGTATTTGTCCAAGGATTTGATAATGTTTGCTGCTGCTCTTGAATCCGGCAACCCTGTTCTTGTTTCTGAGAACAAGCATGACAATGGCAACTTATCCTTTAACAACAATGCTCCTGAAACTCCAACAACAATACCTTCTTTTAATGGCTCCATCCCCAGCTTTTCAATTTTCTTGTTTTTATTTGGGCTATAGTAATATGATCTTAATGCGTCTTCCGACTGGTTTTGAGATGAAACTCCTTCTAAAGAGATTATTTCTTTTGCTTTAACTTGCTTTGCCAATTCTGAGACTGCAGCTGCAATTTCCCATTCCAATCCTGAAATATTTCCAAGAGCATGGATTAAGATAAGATTGTATTTTTTTGAATAGTAGATTCCTAGAGGTTCGACTACTAGTTCTTTATGGATTGCAGCCATTGGCAGAAGTTTTTGAGTGGATATCTTTCCTATTAATTCTGCATTTAAATGTTCTATGAGAAACTCAACTGCGATTGTTCCTACGAAACCTAGCCCTGGAAAACCTTCTACGATTATAGGGTTCTTTGGTTTTTTTCTTAAAATCACCTGCATGTTGTTTTGAAAGAAAAGCTAGTATATAAAATTAATGGATTATAATTTTCTGCTTGAGATTTCTCTCATGGCATATGCAAGTGCTGCGAATACTACGATGTAGACGAGAAGGATTGATAATTGGAATGTTAAATCTGTTAATGGTTCATTGAAGATTAAAACTCTTCTTAACGTGGATTCTCCTAAAACAAACGGATTGAATGAGGCTATTTTCTGAATTGTTTCTGGCAAGGTTTCTAAAGGTAAGATTGTATTTGAGAAGAACAACATGATTGTCGAGATTGAGATTGCTGCAATGTTTGCTGTTTCTCCTGATTTGAATAGATAACCGATGAAGATTCCCATTAAAATGAAAATGCTTGAGATTATCAACAACAGGATGAACGCTGTCCATGGAATGCTTGAAAATGGAGTTTTTGTTATCAAGAGCATCACGATGAAGATTACAACAATCTGAAGTAAAACAACTATTAATGAGAAAAAGTAATGCCCCAGAAGGAATAAATAATCTTTTGTGGGGGTTATGAAGTTTCTGAAATAAGCTTTGGATGATTTTTCATCTATGATTGAGATTGCTGCAATGAATATTCCTGAGAACATCACAACAATCAGGATTAAGGCTGGGAATGTGTAGCTTAAATGCGTTGATTCTTTTGAAACAGATTTTATCTCTGTTGACAATGGGTTAACTATTTTTTGAACATCTTTTATTTCAATTGCATTGATTCTTGAATTGATGTCTTTTAAGCCTGATTCAATACTTGATAAATCTTCTTTGTTTGATGAGATAGCTTCGTTGATTGATTTTAACTCTTTTGCTGATGAATCTCTAATGGATGAAACTGAGGATAATTTTGAGTTTGTTGATTCCAGACTTTCTTTGGCAGTATTAATCAAGGAATTTAATTTTGAGAATGTTGATGAGCCTGAGCCTGTTTCATTCCTTATTTTTTCTATTTCAACTGCTATTAAAGTGAAGTTTCCTGGATTTGATGATGATAAATCTAAGGATTCCAGACCTGAGCTGATTTTGCTTATCTTTGATTTTGATTCTTCTAATTTTGATGAAACTTTTCCAGGCAATGGCTGTTTTTCATTGATTTTTGTGTTTGCATCGTTTAAAGTGTTGACTAAAGTTGTTGTCAATGCTGTTGAGAGTTCTGAGGATTTTATAGAGATTTTTGAAGATAAGCTGTTCATGATGATATAAACAATGTTTACCTTAGACTTGTCTACGTAGAATGTTATTGCTTCTGTGGATTTTATTGAGAGATCTTTTGGGAAAACAGCACACACATGGTATTGTTCTGTTTCTACACCTTTTGTGCATGATTCCAATGATTCTGCTTTAATAACTTTAAATTCGTTTTTTTGCAATTCCTGAATTAATGATTCTGAGAGGTCTGAATATTTTTCTGAGTATGCTCCGACCCTTATGTTGAATAGAGACGATGAATTGAATGCCAGGCTCACCAATAACATTAAGACTAATGGTCCTAGAAGAACTATTAAAGCAGAGGATTTGCTTCTGATTAACAGCTTATAGTTTTTCTTTATTATTTGCAGAATTTTCATTACATATTTATGGCAAGGATACCCAGCAGTTTAGTGCTGGGAGGAATTGCCATCCTCCGTTAGTTTTTTCTTTGACATTTTCAATATAAAGAGTGCGCAAGGAATTTCACGCACTCACACGACGATTGTGATAGTGT
>DATDZG010000053.1:0-9608 GCA_035288805.1 Candidatus Nanoarchaeia archaeon | reverse complement strand
TCATCTTATAGTCATCGACCCTGTTCAAAAGTCAAGAAACATAGCAGCAGCATTATCAGAAAAAAAATACAAAGAGTTCATCTCAATCTGCAATAAATTCCTTCATAACCCCTCAACATCATTTTTTGAAAAAAAGAAATTTTCCTTATCAGAACTAAAACAACCAGGAGAAAATGTCATCTATATCGAATTACAGCCATTACAGGGAAAAAAAGATATTGTTGCCTGCAAAATCCTAAAAGTTCTTGATTTCTTAAAAGACAGAATGGAAATTAACGGTTTTAAAGTAAAGGATACAGGGTTTGAATTCGATAAAATTGGAAGAATCTGGTTAATCCTTGAAAATGAATTATTGTCAGAGACAAGAAAGCACTACGGCCCATTCTTAAAAGATACAATCAATCTTAAAAAATTCAAAGAAAAATGGCACAAGCATAAACTCTACGAAGAATCCGGAAGAGCTTATATTCGGGTCAAAAGAGAATTTAGAACCCCGGGAAAATTCGCAAAGCATGTCCTAGAACAAGATTACTGCAAAGAAAATTACAAAAAAATATTGAAGATAAAAACTATCTAACCATCAACTAATTCTGGGAATTCCTCAGCAATTGTATCAAGTTGTAATTCTCTTCTTTTTCTTTGGCAATCTGGAAGCCCAGCAAGATTTGTTAATTCCTCATCAATAGACTTTACTCCTCTATAATCAGCATTCCCTTCAACAGGAATAGCCCATATTGGAAGATGACTCTCAAGATTTCTCAGCAAAGGAGAATAAATAATAACCCCCTCAGGATTCTGAGAAATCTCACTTAAGAATATACGATGAAGATGCCCAGGATACATTTTCAGGATTTCTTCCTTCTTTCCATCGCTTATTTCAACCCAATAAACCCCAGAATGTTCATGATAAAAAAGTTTTTTAGCATTCATACAGCAATAAGAAGAGAAAAAGCTATAAATCTTTCTTTAACAGAGAATCATAAAGGATTTTCAGTCCCTCATCAAAACTTATTTCAGGTTTCCAAGATAAAATCTTCCTCGCTTTGCTATTATCAGCCAGCATATCCTGGGGTTCAATCACAGCAGGCAGGTATAATGGTTTTAAATCCCTTCTCACCATTTTTATTATCTTATAGGCAGCATCATTAACAGATATATTCTTGCCAGGACCAATATTAAATATCTGTCCAAAAACTTCTTTGTTATGAGTTGTTCCAGCTAAAATATTTGCCCTGACAATATCGCTTACAAATGTAAAATCCCTTGTTTTTTTTCCGTCGCCAAAAATTGTCGGCTGCTGATTATTATGGACCATTTTAATAAATTTAGGAATCATCTGAGCATAGCCAGCATCAGGGTCTTGTTTAGGCCCAAAAACATTGAAATATCTCAAGCTTACAGTCTCCAACCCATGAATATCATGGTACAGCCTGCAATAATGCTCTCCAGTAAGTTTCTGCAGAGCATAAGGACTCATAGGTCTTGGAGTCATGGTTTCAACATAAGGTATATGGTTATCTCCATATACAGAAGAGCTTGAAGAAAAAACAAATCTCTTAACATTATTTTCCCTGCAGGAGTTTAACAAATTTAAGGTTCCAACCATGTTTGCTTGGTTAGTCTTTAAAGGCTCCTGAATTGAAAACTGCACTCTGGGCAAAGCAGCAAGATGATACACAGCATCAACATTTTTCAAAATTTTTCCAATATCACCATCACAAATACTTTTTTGTATAAATGTAAGGTTATTATGCTTAGGCAGATTATCTTTCTTCCCAGTGGACAAATCATCAATCACAATAACTTCGTTATCTTGATTTAACAATTCTTCAGTTAAATTGCTCCCAATAAATCCAGCCCCGCCAGTAACAACACATTTCATAATCTAATCAAAAGAATCCAGCTTAAAAACATATCGTAACTTATTGTATTTTTTCGAAAAGCTTATATTTCCAATATTAAAAACAATACTATGTTAAAAATAAACCAGCCAGCACCAGAATTCATGGCAAAAGCCTATCATCAAGATGCAATCAAAGAAATCTCCTTAAAAGATTACAAAGGAAAATGGTTAATCTTATTTTTTTATCCAGGAGATTTTACATTTGTCTGCCCGACAGAGCTTGGAGAGCTTGCAAAAGAGCACGATGCTCTGAACCAGAAAAACGTGGAAATTTTATCCGTATCAACAGACTCTGTTTACGTTCATAAAGCATGGCACGATGAATCTAAAACAATAAGCAAAGTCAATTTTCCTATGCTCTCAGACCAGTCAGGAAGCATTAGCAAAGATTACCATACTTATATTGAAGATGAAGGTATAAGCCTAAGAGGAACATTCTTAATTGACCCTGAAGGAATATTAAAAACATTAGAAATCCACCATAATCCTATTGGAAGAAATATTCAAGAAACCATAAGAAAATTAGAGGCTGCAATCCATGTCTATAAGAATGGAGAGCAAGCCTGCCCTGCAAACTGGAACCCTGGAAAAGAAACATTAAAACCAGGATTAGATTTAGTAGGAAAGATATAATCATGTCATAAGATACTCTTTAACACTCTCAGGATAAAGTTTTACAACCTCTTCAGGACAGACTCTGAGCACATCATTTCTTCTTACCCGCTTAGCTTCTGCCAAATCCCCTCCAACAGCAAGAGTAAATGTCAAAGGAGAGCATTCATACCAATGAACAAGAGTGCTAACACCATTCATATAATTTCTATTATCTCCAAAATGTTTTAGTATCTCAATTTCAATCCCAAGCTCTTCACGTATCTCTCTTAGCAATCCTTGTTCTGGTTCTTCATTAACTTTCCACCAGGAAGATGCCATTTCCCGCGTAAAAATCCTCTAATCTCTAAACTTTTCTTTCCAAGAACAATTAAATTTCTATAATTAATAACCCACACAGCAGCTATAATCTTTTTATTCATCTAAGAAAAAAAATCAAAAAAGCTTATATATCTTCCTCATAAATCAAAATCATGGTAAAATTAGGACAAGAAGGGTTCGACTTTATCTTAAAAGATAAGCAGGGAAAAGAAATCCAATTGGCTAAAATAAAAGCTGATTACATAGTTGTCTATTTCTACCCAAAAGACTCAACCCCAGGATGCACATTAGAAGCAAATACCTTTAACGAATTATTGCCAGAATTTAAAAAATTAAAAACCGAGGTTATAGGAATTTCAGGAGGGGATGAAAAAAGCAAGGAAAAATTCTCAAAGAAATATGGTTTAAAATTAACCTTATTATCAGACCCCGAATTCTTCATCTCAAGACAATATTATGTGTACGGAGAAAAAAAATTTCTAGGAAAAACATTTATGGGCATCAAAAGAACAACCTTTATCCTGGACAAAAACAAGAAATTCATTAAAATTTACGAGAATGTCAAACCAGATAACCATGCAAAAGAAGTTTTAACATTTATTACAGAATTAAAACGGCCAAAAAGAAGGTTTTAAATTTCTATTAGTTATCATAATATAATGAAATCAGTCAACATTTCAAAAGTCTATGAAATCTTAAAAAAACAAAATCTTCATGCACCAGTAGCTGAGTTAATTGCAGTATACACAAAAGATCCAGAAAAAATACTTATGTCAACAATCCTCTCAGCAAGAACCAAAGATGAAGTAACAGCAGCAGCCTCAAAAAGGTTATTCTCAAAAGTAAACAAAATCCATGATTTAAACAGATTGTCAGAAAAACAAATTCAAGAATTAATCTATCCTGTAGGTTTCTACAAAACAAAAGCCTATCACTTAAAACAATTGCCAGCAATATTAAAAGAAAAATTTCATGGAAAGATACCAGAAACAATTCCAGGTTTATTGCAATTGCCTGGAGTAGGAAGAAAAACAGCAAATCTTGTCCTAGCCTTAGCATTCCACAAACCAGCAATCTGCGTTGATGTTCACGTAAACAGGATTATGAATCGTCTTGGGTATGTGCATACAAAAACACCTTTAGAAACAGAAATGGCCTTAAGAAAAAAACTCCCAATGGAATATTGGGAAAAAATAAACTCTTTATTCGTTGCATTTGGCCAAACAATCTGCACCCCAACAAGCCCTCATTGCTCAACCTGCCCAATTAAGCAATATTGCAACAAGGTAGGAGTTAAAACCTCACGATAGTTCTCCATAATCCTGTAGAAAGCTTTAAATATGTGTTAACACATAATATAATCATGCCCAACATGACATTATCGGTTCCAGAAATATTGCATAAGGAAATGCTCAAACACTCAGAAATAAAATGGAGTAATGTAGCTAGGCAAGCATTTGAAAAAAGGGTGAAAGAACTGCATTGGATAGACAAAGTGTTGGATAAAAGCGAATTAACAGAAGAAGATGCCGAGAGGATAGGACATAAGCTCAAACACGAAATGCGTAAAAGGTTTTCTTCATGAAATTAGTTGTAAACACAAACAGAATAATTGCAGCTTTAATAAAGAATTCTTCTTCGAGGGAGATTATCTTACATGGAAAAGCAGAGCTTCTCTCAATTACGATAACTGAAAAAGAAATTATGAAATACAAACAGATGATATTGAAAAAAACAAACATAACAGAAGAACAATTTAATGATGTATATGAGAAGCTTAAGGAAAAAATAACCTTTCTCCCGGATTCGGTTATTAATAAGAAGATGGAGGAAGCAAAGAAAGTTATGGACGCCATAGACAAAGATGATACACCCTTTATCGCAGCAGCTCTTGCAACAGATGCAGCAGTCTGGTCAGATGACAATCATTTTCAAAAACAGAGAAGAGTAAAGATATGGAAAACAAAAGACATAGCACCAGATATTAATGAACAAGAAAAGGCTTAAAAATTGCTTAAATCTTCTTCACAAGATGAACCTCCAAGAAGAATACAAAAAAAAGAAATCATTAATAGAATCAAGATTAAATGAATTCAAAAACATTCCAAAAGAAGAATACTTCTACGAATTGTGCTTCTGCATTTTAACACCTCAATCAACAGCTCGAGGAGCTGATAGGGCAATTCAATTGTTAAAACAGCATGATTTTAAAAATCTCAATTTTAATCCCTCACAATACCTTCAAAGCAACATACGCTTCCACAATAACAAGTCATTCTACTTGATGGAATTTAAAGCAAAGCACGAGGAGATATTACAGCAATTATCAGCAATAAAAGATAACAAAGAAAAGCGAGAATTCCTCGTAAATAACCTCAAAGGTCTAGGATTAAAAGAAGCATCCCATTTCCTAAGGAATACAGGCCATGAAAATCTGGCAATTCTCGATAGGCATATTCTAAAAAACCTTTTAAAACAGGGAGCAATCAAAGAACTCCCAAAATCATTAACAAGAAGCAAATATCTAGAAATCGAACAGCAGTTCATTGATTTTGCCAATAAACAAAAAATCCCTTTAGACCATCTGGATTTACTATTCTGGTCAAATGAATCGGGGGAAATTTTTAAATAAGCAAAAGATTTATAATCTAAATAATAATAATCATCTTGGGTGAGGATTTATGAAAAAACTATTTTTAGGAATATTTGTTTTAGCAATAGCTTTTACAACAATAGCATTAGCTGCTCCGAAAGAAAAGTGCACAACAATTCAGTCAGGCACACTTTTGGCAGGCGACGGCACAGTAATACCTTTAGGTTATGACAAATGGGGTTATAACTACCAGGCAGACATGTTTAATGGTTATTATTGTGATGCATATAGAGATGCAGCATGGTGCCAGCAATGGAAAGATGTTAAGTTAGCAATGAAATGGAACAATGCATGGTTAAGCAATCAAGATTGCAATGGAGATGGCAAATTAGACAGGCATTATGGATACACAACTTATGTTGGTTCAGGAGCATGGCTCACAAACCATCAGTCAGGATTAAATCCAGATGGAAGCCAATGGAACGACTTTGTTAAAATAGTAGCAAAGCCAACCTCAACATTCAACTGCGCTTCAGTAGGAGCAATAGAAATTTGGGGAGAATTCTGCTTAATCCAAGAGGTAACAAACGACCCATCAGCAGGAATGCATGGCAAGCAATTGCTTACAAATCCAGCAGGATTCGGTGCTTGGAAATAATTTTTTATTTCCTTTTTTTCTTTTTCACTAAGGTTTTTCTTTCGCTAATCTGTCAAGAACAACTGTTCTTGAGCACGCCAGATTCTGCTGAATCTTAGCGTGTCCTTGACAGATGGCGCACCAAGGTTGTTCAGCAACCTTTGTGTTCTAAAAGAAAAAGGTTAAAATACTTTTCTATCATCTCAATTGCATGGACGAGGCACTATTCAAGTCAGGACTTTCAATAATTTTCAGAACTTTTAGGAATCCAAAGTTCAATTTGAGGATGGAAGGGTCTGCAAACCTGTATGTGCAAGGAATCACATTAATGCCTAATGAAATTGAGTTGGTTGTAGATAAGCAGGGATATATGGCATTCAAAGAAGCATTTGCACAATATCTTGTTGAAGAAAAGGAAGACGAAGAAAAACAGCAATACAAGATGCTTTTCTACATCAGCAGCTGTCCAATCGGAATAATTTTTTATAAAAATGAAGAACTAACAATGTTTGAAAGAGCCAGGACAGGTTATTGGCAAGGCCTTCAATTGCCCGTATTGCCATTAAAATCTGCTCGAATCCTATATGAAAGAATCAACAACAGAGATAAAGTAAACATCATCGACCAATTCTTCAAAGACCATCCATATTAAACAATTTTAATTTTATTCTTCTTCTCCAATAACTTAACAATAGAACAGAAATCTTCCTTACCCAAACCTTCTCGCATAGCCTCATCAAATATTTCTATTGCCATCCTGCTTAAAGGCAAATCTAATCCAAGCTCTTTTATCTCCTCTTCAGCCAGCTTCAAATCCTTGCTCATCAGCCATAATTGGAAATGTGCATTGAAATCTCTCCTCTTAATATAAGGCAGTTTAAAACTTCCAACACCATTTTGAGCAGCAGAATTCTCCATAATCTGCTGCATCGCATCCAAAGAAACCCCAAGCTTCCCAGCAAGAATCAATCCTTCTAAATATCCTTGTAAAATATTTGATTGGGTTAAATTCAGGGCATGTTTAGCTCTCTGTCCCATTCCATTTTCACCGCAATAAACACTCATTTTCCCCATAGCATTAAACTCCTCTTGCAAAGAATCAAAAGTTTTCTTATCCCCACCAGCCATAAACAATAGCTTGCCATTCTCAGCACCGAGTTTACTACCAGTAATAGGAGCATCTAAAAAATCAACATTATCCCTCTCGCATTCATTAGAAATCCAGCTTGTCCTCTTCAAACTCGTTGTCCCACAATCCACAATTATCTGCCCCTTCCTAAGTTCCAATCCAAGAAACATTTCTTTTAAAGCATCATCGTTTGAAACGCAAATAAATACAACATCCCCAGAAAGCTCATCCAAACTAACATACTTAGCCCCAGAAATCTCTTTTTTTGTTCTATTAAAGAATTCAACATCGAACCCATGAGCAGCAAGGTTCTTAATCATCCCTTGCCCCATTGTTCCAGCTCCAATAAAACTGATTTTATGTTTCATCTTGAGCGTAAAGCATCCAAAGACCATTTACCGGCCCCGAACCCTGCCAACATCAAACATCCGGCAAGAATCAATACATTATAATCCAAGCCAGTTGCCTGAGGCATAGTGAAGAACGCTGTTCCCATACTCAGTCTAAGGAAAAACAAAGAGCCAAACATAATCAAGGAAAGTCCAGCACTAGCCCATCGTGTTAAGTATCCAAAAATTAAACCAAGAGCGCCAAGAGGCTCAACAATCATAAGAAAAGTAGTAAGAATAACCATAACTTGTGGGAGTTCTACAGTTCCAGAAGATAAAAAAGCCCATTTGCCATAACCAGCGTATAAGAATATTGCAGCAAGAACCAGCCTTGTAATCAATAAGGAAGCATCTTGAAATTTCGAACGAGTAGTATGTTGATAGACCATTTTCATTAAATCTCAGCTAAACTAAGAGTATATAAGCCTATCCTGTAAAAATCACAATTGAACGAAAAACTATTAAATTTTATCATATTAACAAATCTATGCAAAAAGAAAGAGAAAACTGCTATTATTGCAATGCCCGCGCAGCTTTAGTAGTGGATGGTTTTCCAATCTGCACCCGTTGCTATACCTTAGAGGAGCAAGGCAAATTAAAGAAATAATAGTCATACATTAACACAAATAAGCTCTTTCCTCGCTTTTGTCAATATCTCAATTTTCTTTCCAATAAAAAGCGTATCCTCAATTCTTATCCCAAACTTTCCAGGAAGATAAATCCCAGGCTCAATAGTAATAACCTCCCCAATTTTAACAATATCCTCAGATTTTATTCCAATTCTGGGCCCCTCATGGATTTTCTTTCCAACCCCATGCCCAAGAGAATGCACAAAATACTTCTTATATTTTCCAAGTAATTTCCTTGAGTAAGCATCAACCTTCTTATAGCTCTCTCCAGGTTTAATCTTTCCAACGCTTTTTTCCTGGCAATTCAAAACAATCCCATAAATCTTTCTCTCAGCAGAGGAAGGCTTACCAAGGAATAAAGTTCTTGTCATATCAGAGCAATACCCATTAACTTTGCACCCAAAATCCAGGATTAAAAAACCTCTTTTCAGTTTAATATTCCTAGGTTTAGGATGAATCTCCCAATTATTATTCCCAACAATAGGGGGAAAAGCAGGTTTTACATTAAACTGTTTAAATCTTTTCAAGAGGTAATCAGAAACTTCTTTTTCAGTCTTGAAGTGAAAATCAGCAACAATCTCATTAAAGATTAAATCATCAATATCGCATGCTTTTTTTATGCTGGAATACTTGTTCATAATAAAGAAAAATAAAAGAAGTATATAAACATTAAGAAAATAAAAAAATCACTTCACTTTCTTAGTGAAGTAATTATATAATGCTGCATATAAAAATCCAAGAACCAATCCAAATACAATCGCATTTAATAATCCTGGAAATAATCCAGAGCCAATATTCCTACCCGCCATCATTCCATAACCCTTGCCCATCATCCCCCAGGTAAACAACCCAACAACCAATATCCAGACAAGATAGACAATTCCAAATAAACTAGCCAACGTCAAAGAAACAACTCTAGCATCTAATTTGTTTTTTCCATGCTCTCTTACAACAATTTTTCTTTTAGCCATTAAATCACCTCTGTTGAAACACATGTTTCAGGATATATAAATCTTCCCCTATACTTTTTAACAAGCTTTATAATCTTATTCTATTTTTCAAATATATGAGCTATGAACAACAGATAACAATACAAAACATTCCAGGATATAATCTTACTATTCCAATTCTTGGCGAATTAGCAAAAGAAAATGGAAGGTATTATGCAAGCGTTTTAAACATAGATTTATTTCTCAAAGGAGAAGGAACAACCCCTGAATCAGCCCAGAGAAATCTTGAAGAATCCATTGCAGTAGAGATAAAAAAGCTTGAAGAAGAAGATACAAGAGGGAGTTTAAGCCCAAGAGGAAAAACATTGCTAACCAAGTTTGAACATCATATTCAACAAGTAAAAACAAAATAAACGTTCTAAGTTAGTCTGTTGTTAAAAGATTA
>DATDZG010000052.1:0-2006 GCA_035288805.1 Candidatus Nanoarchaeia archaeon | reverse complement strand
GAAATGAACAGCAAGTTCTTCTTTTGAACGGTTTTCTAGATTTTTGGAAGATAAAGCGTAAATTGTTAGAATTTTTATTTTTTCTTTTAAACAGAAATTGATTATATTGTCTAAGGTTTCAGCACCTTTGTGATGGCCTTGGAATGTTTCTAATTTATTATTTATTGCCCAACGTCTGTTGCCGTCCATAATTATTGCTAAGTGTGTTATCATTGCTTTTCACCTTGTTTAACATTTTGCTCCGTTTATTCCATAAAAATTGCGGGTTTATTAGGCTTTGCTTTCTTTGCTTTTTCCTGATGTAGAATTGATTTATCGTTGATTGCCTGGACTGTTACCCTGCATGAAAATAATGATTCAATTTCTTTTATGCTTTTTTCGTAGATTGAGAGTTCTTTTGGAATAACGTAGATATAGACGGCTTTTGGTCTGTCGTTGTTTGTTATTTTTTTAATCTGATTGATATCATCGATTAATTTTTCTATGGATGCTTCTTCTTTTTCAGCTTCTTCGTTTATCTTTTTTATGTCTTGTTTAGGCCAGGATTGCAATGAAGCAAAAGTTTTATTTCCTAGCTGATGCCATAACTCTTCTGAAATATGAGGAGTAAATGGAGAAAATAATAAAATTAATTTTTCGTATGATTCTTGGAATGCTTTCTTTGAAATATTATTGCGGTATTTTGAGAGGTAATTGACAAAGGCCATTAAATTGTTTAAGGCAAGGTTATATTCAAATTTATTGATTGATTCGTCTACTTGCTTGATTAATTTGTTTATTTTGCTTAAAGCTATCTTATCTTTTATTGAATCTTCGTTTTTTATTGGTTCTGCTAAAGAGATTAGCTTGTTGATGAATCTTAATGTTCCTTCTATTCCTTTGTCAGACCATTCCATATCTTTTTCTGGAGATGCACCGAAGTTTAGAAAGATTCTTGCTGTGTCAATACCGTATTTTTTTGAGATTTCTTCCTGGGTTATTACATTCCCGCGGGATTTCGACATTACAAATCCGTCTTTATGAAGCATTCCCTGGTTGAATAATTTTATGAATGGCTCATCAAAATTTAATAATTTTAAATCCCTAAGCGCTTTTGTGAAGAATCTTGCGTAGAGCAAATGCATTACAGCGTGCTCTGCTCCCCCGATATATTGGTCAACTGGGTTCCAATATTGAATGTCTTTTTTATTGAATAATTCTTTTTTATTATTGGGAGAGCAATATCTTAGAAAATACCAGCTTGAATCTACGAATGTGTCCATGGTGTCTGTCTCTCTTCTGGATAATTGCGAGCATTTAGGACAGGAAACTTTTTGAAATTTTTTTGAGGTTAATATTGGGTTGCCTTCTCCTCCAAAAGTTACGTCTTCTGGAAGTTTTACAGGTAAATCTTTTTCAGGAACCGGCTGGATTCCACAGGAGTTGCAGTAAATAATCGGGATTGGTGTTCCCCAGTAACGCTGTCTTGAGATAAGCCAGTCTCTTAATTTGTATTGAGTTGTTGAGTTTCCTTGCTTAATTTTTTCTAGATGCTGTGTTATTTCTCTTTTTGCCGATTCATTATCTAGGTTGTTGAATTTTCCTGAATTGACTAGGACTCCTTGGTTGATATAAGCTTGGGTTAATTCTTTTATTGGATTATTGTGAGGTTGGATAACAATTTTTATTGGGATTTTGTATTTTTTTGCAAACTCAAAATCTCTCTGGTCGTGGGCTGGAACAGCCATTATTGTTCCTGTTCCGTAATCCATGAGAACAAAATTAGCGATGTAGATTGGAATTTGCTCGTTGTTTATCGGGTTGATTGCGTATTTTCCTAGAAATAATCCTTCCTTTTCCTTATCTTCTGCTGACCTTGAGAACTTTTCTTCTATGATTACTTTTTTTATGAACTTCTTTACTTCAGCTTCGTGCTTTGTTCCTTTTACCAATTCCATGACATCTGGGTGCTCTGGAGCGTAGACTAAGAATGTTACACCGTATAATGTATCTGGTCTGGTTGTGAA
>DATDZG010000051.1:0-6962 GCA_035288805.1 Candidatus Nanoarchaeia archaeon | reverse complement strand
AACAGGATCTTTACAACCTTAGCAATCTTGCACATCCTTCTTTGGTTTCTTTCGCTAACGTTTCTTTCCAAAGAAAGGTTACTGCGCAGTACCAGGTTGTGCCATCGTGGCTTAGAAAAGATTATTGGTAAATAGTTTATAAGTGTTATGCTTGCAGATTATTTTAGCAAGTGCTATAGCATCCTTGTCCAGGTCTCCAACAATATCCTGCTTGCGTGCAGCAATCGTAATCTGAACCTGCTGAGCATCCTGAAGGGCAAATACCATTCCAGGTTGTGCTGCATGAATTGCTATTAGGCATTGTTGTTGTGGTAGTTGAATTCATTAATGTTGTTGTAGTTGTCGTTACAGGTAAGGTTGTAGTTGTAGATGGGATCGTTGTTGTGGTGCTATTTATTATGGTTGTTGTAGTGGAAGATAAAGTGGTGGTAGTGGTTTGAAGTGTAGTTGTGGTAGAACTCATTAATGTTGTTGTAGTTGTTATAGGCATGGTTGTTGTTGTGGGAGGTAGAGTTGTTGTTGTAGGAGCTAATGTTGTTGTGGTTGTCGGGGGGGTAACATAAATGCATTTACCATTGCTGCAGGTGTTTGTTGAATTTGTTTGGCATGATGCTGTGATGCTTGTACTTAAATCAATATTGCAGAAATATTCATTTAAATTTATGTTATCAAGGCAAAAATCTTGTTTGCTGTAATATAACTTATTATAATATCCTGAGACAATTCCTACATTGAATACATTAATTCCGTTGTCGTTATCTGAGCAAGAATTTGTAGGTCCGCAATCTTGGACACAATTGGCACTGGACTCTACACTAGGAGTGCAAATATTATCCCCACAGTTGCTTTCATCATTATCTTTTCTGTTCGCGCATCCAAAATCTTTCATATCTACTTTTCCATCTAGGTCATTGTCTTTTCCATCATTGCATTGAGGCTTAGAAATTACATTCCCTCTTAGAGTTGGATTTCCTAGAAGTATTAATAATAATGAGATTATTAATAATATACCTAAAATTGATAATGCTTTTCTTATGTTCTTTGTTTTTTTTGCGTTTTGTTTTTTACCTGTTTTTACCACGATTAAATTTGGATATGAAAGCATTTAAATTAATTGTTACTTTTTTATAATGGTTATTTTTATACGCAGATTCCAGACTGGCAGCGAGTTGAGCTTGAGCTTATGCAGTTTATAAAAACTGACTGGTAAAGATTGTTCTTGCAGTTATATTCGACAAGGGTTTTATCATTTTTACAATAATCTACGAAAGCAAAGTTCTTCCTGTTGTTTGTTCCAGTCACTGTTCCTTTTATTCCTGTTTGATACCCTTTATCAGAATCTGAACAAGAATCTAATTCACAATCTTTAGGGCAGGATATTATACCTTCATTTCCAGAACATACATTATCTCCACAGTTTGCTTCCAGGTCATCATTTTTATCTTTGCATCCTTTGTCTTTTAAATCAATGTAGCCATCTCCATCGTTATCAACCTTATCAGCACATTCTCTGGTATAAGTTGCTTTTCCTTTTAATGTTGGAGGACCTATTAAAGCCAAGATTAAGAATAACACAATCACAATAGCGACTGTTAAAAGAACATTTGTTGTCATTGAATCTTTGATAGAATTCTTTTTATTAACCCTCTTTTTCATTAAATTTATTAATTTGTTTTAGTATTTAAATTAATCGCTTGGGATTATTCCTATTTTGTTATTTTTTATGTTTATATCAACATCTAAGAATTTTTTTATTAACCAGATGTTTGTCTCTAAATGCTTCGAGATTTTTAAAACTTTAAATGTTGATGATGATTTTGCCAAGCAGAGAAATGGGAGTATTTGGTCTGAAGCGTATTCATCTAGCGTTGCCTTGCTGAGAATTTGTTTTAACAACCCTGTTGCTGCTTCCTCACCAACTTTTTCAGAATACTTGCTTTTTTCCCCTAAAGCATCCCATCCTAGAATGCAATTATCAAATTCAGCCCATACTACAATTGCAGAACCCTTGCTTTTTGAAGAAACGTATTCTGTTGAAATTTTTATTGGGCAGAGAAAATTATTTCCTAGAATTCTTCTTGCCGAGTCAGCTTGGCGTTCTGCAACTTTGCCTTTTCTTAGATTATCGCTCGCTATTGAGATTCCTCTGATGATTCTTAATTCTCCTTGCTCTTCTTGATTTAATGATAGGATTTCTTTGCAGGGTTTTGTCTGGAATAGCACATCTGCCCCGCCTTCGGGATACATACCGTGTTTGATGATTTGCAAGTTCATTTGAAATCCCATCTTTCTTAATGTTGGAAAGAGGACTTCTTGAAAATAATGTAAGTTGGGAGCCCATTTTCCAAAACTTCCTCCCCCCTCTATTTTTACCTGGATATTATGTTTGGAGAGGAAACAAGGGAGCATAATATTTTGTAAAACTAGAGCCACACTTCCGGCTGTCTTGATTTCTACTTTTAATTGCTTTTTTGTTATTTTTCCTGGAGAGAAATGCAAGGTTGTGCTGCCTTTTTCCAAGCCTTTTGTTTCTGCATTACACAACCTTGAGATCGCTTTTACTGCTTGCAGATGCTGTTCCTGCATTCCTGGATTGCATCTACCCTCACGGATTTTATTGATGATTATTGGTTTTTGAGTTATTGCTGATAATGCGGTGGCTAATCTTAATATACTGCCGCCGCCTTCTAGATGGCTGCCGTCAATTTCTATGGGTTGCATGATTTTTAGATGATTATAGGCCTATATAAAATTATCAAAACCCTTAAAAAGCTGATTTCTTCGATAATCTATAGCGGGGTAGAACAGTTAGGAGTGTTCGCTGGGCTCATAACCCAGAGGTCGTCAGAAGTAAGCAATTACTGACGAATTCAAATCTGACCCCCGCTAAGCCTTTTCTTTTTTGCCAAAAAGAAAACCCTTGGGAAGAGCTTTTTTAAGAAAAAAGTTCGCAAAAAAACGAAAAGAAAAAGCATATAGAAAAAACGTTTGCGAAAAAAGAAACATAGAAAACGTTTGCGAAAAGAAAAACAAAAGAGAAAAATCTTTACGAAAAAAAGAAACAGAGAAAAAATACAGGTTTAGTTTTATTCTTTCTTAATTCTAGCTATGAAAAATCCTTCGGTGTCATTATCTTGGGGCCAGATTCTTATACACTTTTTTAACTCTTCTGAATATTTTTCTTTGCCATATTCGAGAACTACTGGAGAGGTTTTTAATCCTTCGAGATGGATGGGTTCTAATTTTGCATTATCGTGCTTTTCAAGAAGAGAGTTTACAACAGACTCGTTTTCTTCTGGAGCTATGGAGCAAGTTGAATAGACGATTTCTCCTCCTTGCTCTAAGCAATTGAATCCTGTTTGGAGTAATTGCCTTTGAGCTCCTGCTAGACGTTTGATAACATCTTGATTCCAAATTGTAATTGTTTTCAATGATTTTCTGATTGCTCCTGTTCCTGAGCATGGAGCATCTAAGAGAATTTTGTTGGCTTCCAGCGAAAATTTGTGCCCTTTCATTAATGTTATTATTGTGTTTCTTACTCCGCATCTCTGCAAGTTGATTGTCAATGATTTTAATCTTGTATGGGTAATATCGTTTGCAACTATTATTCCCTGGTTGTTCATCATGGAGGCTAATTGGGTTGTTTTGCTTCCTGGTGCTGCAGCCATGTCTAAGATAATGTCTGATTGCTTCGGCTGCAATGCTAAAGGAGGAATCATTGAGGCTGCTTCCTGCACATAGAAATAACCTAAGGAATGCTCTTCTAAGTTTCCTAAATCTGTTCTCTCCCCTTTAATCCAAAAACCTTCTTTGAGCCAAGGAATTTTATCCAAGGAGAAATTTTGCCCCTCTAATCTTGATTTTAATTCCTTTACTGAGATTTTTAATGTGTTTACTCTTATTGATTTTCTCAAGGGTTTTACTGAATATTCTAGAAATTTATCTATATCTGTGATGTCTTTGTATGCTTCGATAAATCTTTCTTTGAATTCCATTATTTTGTTGATGGGAGAGCATTTAAATAAGTTATTATATTCTTTGTTTTATGGCTGTGAGTTTTAGAAAAGGGTTTACAGTTTACAATAAAGATAATTCTATAGCTATTGTTGCTCCTCATGCGGGTCCTGCTCTGGAGATAACAACTTCAAGGGATGATAATGCTGAAACCACAGCTAGTTTGCTCTGGAAGAAATTTGGAGGAAAACTAATTGTTGGGAATGTTTCCAGGAAGAGATTATGGGGGGTTGATTTTAATAGGGACATACCTCCTTTGAAATTGGCTTTAAAGAACTATGAATTGTTTAAGAATTATGATGATATCCAAGTTATTTTTCAGTATAAGAAAAAATATGCCTGGGTTGCTGAAGATGAGCAAGATTATTATGAAAGATTAAAAATCTACCAGGGATTCTGGGCAGAGATTGAGGATTGTGAAAAATGCGTATTTATCCATAGACAATTTAATAGATTAAAATCATTGCCTGGAATAATGGATTTTATTTCTTTGGCTGGTGCGAATGTTAAGAAAGAAAAAATTTATGATATTATACTAGATGCTAATGTTAAATACACCGATTTTTTTAAAAGAATTGAACCAGGATATAAACAAGCTGTTTATATTGAATCACAGAGAATGGTTGCAGAGGCAATCAGAAGGTATAAAGAGTTTAAATGGGATAAATTCAGCGTGTTTACAAGGGAAGTTTTTTTCAAGGATTTGAAGATAATTAAAAAATATGCGCAGCCGTATGTTGTTAAAAGACTGCAAGAGAGATTTACACAGGACAATTATATAGAAGCGTGCCAGGATGCTTTGAAGAATTGCCCTTATCCTAGAATTACTTTAGAAAATACATTTGATGGCAGTACGGCTTTAGGTCCTAGAAGAAAACTATTTTCAGGGGATAAAGTCATTATAGAAGTTGAACCGAGCCAGTTTATGAACCAATGGTATCCTGATGTTGCTGCATCAATAATCAAAGATGTTATGGATAAAATGGGTTAAATTTAAATATTGGCTTTCTTTTGCATTTGATATGAAACGATGGATGATATTTGCTTTACTTCTTGTGATGGTCTTCTTAGTTGCTTGTAAAACTCAAGAGATTGTCTGTAACAAGCCGTATATTCAAGTAGCAACTTCCTGCTGTCTTGATGCCAATGATAATAACATCTGTGATTTGGATGAAAAAATTGTTAGGGCTGACGAGACTACAACTACTACAACATCTTCTAGTCCAACGACTACAATAAGTGCTCCTGGAACAACCACAACTAGTTTGAAGGTTGCCTGGGCTGGACAAGAAGGAGTTACTTACTTTGGAAAACAAGAAGCTCCTGTGCATATTGTTTTGTATGGTGACTTTTCAGGTGAACTTACAAGAAGATTTTATGACCAGATTTTGATGTATAAATTAAACACAGATTTTATTGATACTGGAAATGTTTATTTTACATATAAGCATTATTTTTATACCGACTCTACTAAGGGAAGAAAAGCTGCTGAAGGATTGGAATGTGCTGCTGATCAGGGAAGATTCTATGGAATGATGAGCTTATTAGCTAAGTATCCTGATTTTTTAGATGAGAATGATTTGAAGGAAAATGCACGAAAATTAAGTTTGAATAGAGATGAGTTTAGCAACTGTTTAGATTCTGGAAAATATGCTGGAAAAATTGGAGAGGATAATAAAGAGGCCATTGCTCTGGGGGCTGGGAAAACTCCTCTGATTACTCTCAATGGAGTTGTTTACGTTGATAGTGTATTGTTATCTTATTATGATTTTAAGAAGGCTGTTAATGATGAATTGGTTAAGAAAGGTTTTGAGAAGGTTGTTAATTAATTTGTTTCTTTAGACAGATTTTAATTCTTGATAAAATCTGCGCTGACTGTGATTTGAACATAAGGGCTACCTGCGTTTCCCTTATGAACCCTATGCAGCCACAACTCCGCGTTTCCCTTAACAATCCCTTTAGAAAAGGTCTTGTATCCCCAAAACAAATTAACCCTATGCGTCCCTTCACTTTGGCTACCTGCGTTTCCCTTAACCCTTTTAGCAAAAGCGTTAGCGGAAAAACTACACTTATCAACCCTATGTGACCACTAACAGAATGATATTTTATTTTGAATATTATTTGCGCTGGCCGGGATTTGAACCCGGGTCACTGCCTTGGCAAGGCAGAATTCTAACCACTGAACTACCGGCGCAAAGCCTTTTTCTTTCCTAAAGAAAAACCCTTGGGAAAAAGAAACCTTTGGTTCTTATGAAAACTTCTATATGGGAGTGTTTAAAAAAGTATTGCCTTGGGAAAGGTCTATAGATTTTTCTTTCTGTTTATAATTATGTATATTGATGTTGAGTTGCTTGATATTGGGATGAATATTAAAACTGAAGAATATCTTAGGATTCCTAGGGATATTGCTGTTGTTGTTGAAAAACTTCCTCCTGATAAAGAAGTAAGAGTTGTTCATGTGGAAGTGTCTTTTTTAGACAATAAAATTAAAGGATATAGGTTTAGATACTTGAACAATGGAGAGTCTTTTGAAGATAACGCTGGAAAATTTTTAGCATTGGATTTAATAGAACTTTTGCATGGGAAGCAGAAAAACTGGGCCGGACAGGATTTGAACCTGTGACCCACGCCTTGTAAGGGCGTAATCATAACCGCTAGACCACCGGCCCAATAAGGGCTCCCAGCGGCTCCCTTATGAACCCCCGGCAACCCATTAAGAATCTCTTTATGATGAGGCTATATAAGTTTTTTGGATGCTATTTTAAAGAGAAAAGAAAAGATTTAAAAGAGGGCATATTTCTTATTAATATATGGATGATTTTGATGCTTTACAAAATATTTCTGAGATTCCTGATGATTTGAAGAAGAAGTTTCAGCATATTAAAAACACTTTAGAGGATTTTAAGAAAAAAGTATTGAAAGAGCATAAAGAGATTATTGGGATTAGC
>DATDZG010000050.1:0-14599 GCA_035288805.1 Candidatus Nanoarchaeia archaeon | reverse complement strand
GAATGGAACGAATGGTTCTGTTAGGGGGGTTGCTCCTGAAGCTAAATTGGTAATCATTAAAGCGTTGAACTCTGCAGGAAGTGGGGGCAGCAGCGATATTATTGCTGCTATAGATTATTGTATTAGTAACAAAAATTTGTTTAATATTTCTGTTATTAGTATGAGCCTTGGAGGGGGGAGTTATAGCTCAGAAGCTAGTTGTCACGCAGGTAATGATGCTCCTCTTGCAAATGCTGCAAGTTTGGCTGTTGCCAATGGCATCTTTGTTACTGTTTCTTCTGGGAATAATGCGAGTACTACCCTCATTTCAGCACCTGCTTGTGCTAGTAATGTAACATCTGTTGGAGCTGTTGCTAAAACTTTGGCTATGGCAAGTTATACCAATAGAAACAGCTTATTGGATTTGCTTGCTCCTGGTGGATTGACGACTAATAGTGATACAAAAATTAATTCCAGCACGTTTGATGGAAGTGATGGACAAAGATATGCAGCTGGGACTTCTATGGCCGCTCCTCATGTTGCTGGGGCTGCTTTACTTTTGATGCAGTATAAGAAGCTTGAGAATGGAACAATATTGAGTCCTCGATATATTGAGGATGTGTTTCAAAGAAGCGGGGTGAATGTTAGTGATGCTGGCGGTTCTGGTTTAACCTTTGCTGAGATTGATGTTTTGGCTGCGATTGTTTACTCTGATAATAAAAATCCTGATGTTTTTCTGAATATTGCTCCTGGGAATGCTAATTTTTCTTTGAATAATGTTACTCTGAATTTTTCTGCTTTGGATACTAACTTGGGAAATTATTCTATTAATGTAACTTATCCAAATGGAACTTTGTTATCAAGCTCAAATGCCAATATTACTTTGACGACTTACAATCTGACTGTTGTTGGAAACTATAGTGTGAATGTTTTGGCTAATGACAGCAATGGCAACAGGAATTTAACAACAAGTGTGTTGACTGTTACAGGGGTTGATACAGTCCTTGTTTCTCCTGTTCAGGCTTTTAACACCTCAAATATGACGATTGAGCTTAACTGCTCTGCAACAAGCTATGTTACTTTAACCAATATTAGTTTGTATTCAAATGTTTCTGGAACGTTTGTTTTAAATCAAACTAAGAATATTACAGGGGTTTCTAATTCGAGCAATTTTACTTTATCTGGGATTTCTGACAATGAATATGCTTGGAATTGTTTGGCTTATGATAACAATACGAATTCTGCTTGGGCTTCTAGCAATAAAACTTTTATAGTTGATACTCTTCTTCCGAGAATTCAGATTATGACTCCTGGGAATGATACAAATCAAAGTACTTCTGGATTGATTACATTTATTTTTAACGGCACTGATAATTATCTGAAGAATTGCAGTTTGATTGTTGATAATGCTTATGACCAGGTTAATAATAGCATTTTATCCGGGATAAATAATAGTTTTTTAAAAACGTTTTCTATTAGCAATTATTATAATTGGAATGTGAATTGCACGGATTATAGCAATAATGTCAATACTTCCACAACATACAGAGTGAATATCAGCGTGACAACCACAACTACAACAACCACTCTTGGCGGGGGTGGAGGAGGAGGTGGAGGTGGTGGTGGAGGAGCTGGAAGTGCTGCAGCTGCAACACCCACTACTATTGCTCCGACTACAACTTTGAAACAGGTTCAGCAAGGGACAAGCAATAAAGAAACCAAATATACTGGAGAGGATGTTAGGGATATTGATGAAATACAAAAGACTAATCCTGAGTTGAGGACAGCTATTTTATTGGCTGGGCAGAGCGAGGATAATTTGGCTGTTGCAGGAGATAATGTTGCTATTTCAAGAAATCTTGAATCTTCTGAGGGAGTTACTACTGTTGAAACCCAGTTTAATTTTAAGGAAAACCATGAACAAGTTATTTTGTATGACGAGGTTCCTAAAATCTTTGCTGTGGATGCTGGGAATATTAAAGTTGACTCTGGATTGGGGGAGTATAAGGTTGTTAAGGCTGACCCTGTGTTTTTGTTTATTTTTAAGAATGTTAGTGCAAATACAAATGTTAAGGTTAGCTATAGTGTTGTTGAGTATATGCCTGCTAATGTTTTGGACACTTTTTTTAGACCTGTTCTACTTTATAGTAAATCTGAACAACCAATTTCTCAGGAGAATCCATCTGGATTGTCTGGATTGTCTGTATTTTCGGGAGAGAATTTGAAGAATAGTCTTAATAAATATTTGAAGTATTGGTGGGTTTTGGCTGCGATTGTTGTTTTTGTAGTCCTTGTGATTTTGATTTTGAAGGGAAGGAAAAAGATTGATGTTAAGAAATAGGGGTGAAAATGAACCAATCAGTTATTTGATTATTATTCTCTAAACTATATTTTGTAGACAATAGACAGATGCCTGGGTCAGATTTATAAGCCCAATTGTTCTTATCATCTAAGGGTGTATCTTATGGATCAAAATCATTCAATTAGGCTGTTTGAAAACAAAAAGGTAAGGACCAAATGGGTTCAAAATGAAGAAAAATGGTATTTCTCAATAATTGATGTCATAGCTATTCTAACAGATAGTATTGATTCTGGAGCTTACTGGCGTAAGCTTAAAGAACGTTTAAATGCCGAAGGGAATGAAACCGTGACAAATTGTCACACTTTGAAATTGGTTGCTTCTGATGGCAAAATGAGGCTTACAGATGTTGCAGACACCGAACAATTATTGAGATTAGTGCAATCAATCCCTTCTAAGAAAGCAGAGCCTTTCAAGGTTTGGCTTGCAATGGTGGGTAATGAAAGGATAAATGAAACCTATGACCCTGAACTTGCTTTTGATAGGGCTATGAAAACTTATCTGCAAAAAGGCTATTCCAAAGACTGGATTAATCAAAGGCTTAAAACCATTGAGGTAAGAAAAGAACTTACTGATGAATGGAATCGAGCTGGAATAGAAAAAGAAACTGATTTTGCTATTCTTACTAATGAGATTACAAATGCTTGGTCTGGCAAAACGGTGGTTGAATATAAAAAATTAAAGAAATTAAAAAAAGAAAATCTTAGAGACAATATGACCAATCTTGAACTTGTTTTAGGTATGCTTGCAGAAGCTACAACCACAGAACTATCAAAAAAAGAAAATCCGAAAAAGTTTGATGAGAGCAAAAAGATAGCTGTAAGGGGAGGGACTGTTGCAGGAAATACAAGAAAGGATATTGAGAAACAGTTAGGGGAAAGTATTGTTACTTCAAGAAATGCAAAAGACCATCTTTTAGAATTATCTCAAAAAAGAAGTTTAGGGATTGAAGATAAAAAAACAAAGAAGAAGAGCTTTTGATTTGATTATTTCAGTTCTTTATGATAGATTATTTCATTATGGAGTAATTTGAATTTGTATTTCTTTAACAATTCGTAGATTGTTTTGTTTAATTCTTCCCTATAGTCTTTTGATTGGGAGGAGTAGAATTTATTTAAGAATTCTTTGTCAACATTTTTTAATTCTTTTAACATTCTTTCTTTGATGTAGGTTGATAAGTTGATATGCTCTATGAACAATCTTCTTGTGCCTGTTTTGTAGATTGCTGCTAATACTTGGTCTAGTTTACCTTTTTCAGCTATGAAATGAGGCAAGATTGGACCTAGAAAAGCATAGGTTTGAATATGTTCTTTGTTTAAGGTTTCTAAGGTTTTTATTCTTGCACTTGCGTTTGGAGCGAACTTTTCAAAATATCTTGAAATTTTATCATTTGTTGATGTTATTGTTATTCCTACATCTATGTTTTTTAATCTCTTTAAGATTGGGATTACTTTTAAGACTGCGGGGGATTTTGTTAGGATTGATACATTGCCTTGAAAATCGTAATCTGCTAATACTGTTAAGCATTTTTCTGAGAGTTTATATTTTGCTTCTGCTTGTTGGAAAGGGTCTGTTACTGAACTTAATAAAACTGTTATTCCTTTTCCTTTGTTTTTTAGTTTTTTTATTTCTTTTTCTAATAATTCTGGAGCATTTGTTTTTGCGTAGACGTAATCTCCCCAAGAGTTTATTGGTTGCCCAACAAATCTTCCCATAAAGCTTGCATAACAATAGCTGCAGCCAAAAGCACAACCTGTGTAGCAGTTAATAACGTAATCTGATTCAGGAAGCTTGGACTTTACCAAAATTGATTTTGCTTCGGTTTCTTTGAATTGCATTGTTTTGATATAGGAGATAGGAGTATATAAAATGGAGAGACGGGAGCTTTTTTTAATGGGTGACAATGGAAAAAACCCAAAAACTTATAAATCCCTATAAATTAGCCTGAATTTGAAGTGAAGAAGGGAAGCATTTTCTCTTTAGGCGGTTTATTATATGAAGCCTATACTACCCAGTTTACGGGAAAAAAACAGATATATTGTTTACAAGGTTAGGAGCGAGGAAAAGCTTGGCTTTGGAGAGGTGAAAAAAGCACTATATGACAATTGCTTAAAAATGATTGGACAGCTTGGAATGGGAAGAGCGAATATTATGATAATGAATGACTGGAAAAACAACATGGGAATAATCAAAATTAACAATCAATACCTGAATGAATTGCACGCAAGTTTGTTATTCATCCAGGGAATAAGCGGGAAAAAAGCAAGAGTAGAAAGCGTCTATATGAGTGGACTTCTACATAAATCACGAGAGAAAATAGGAAATAAGATAGGAAACGAAAATAGGACGGTGGAATAAATGGAGGGAAAAGATATGCAAGCAATGCAGCATCAAATGATGGGGTATGACAGGACTAGCACGATGTTTAGCCCTGATGGAAGATTATTGCAAGTTGAATATGCTAAAAAAGCTGTAAAACAAGGAACAACAGCCATGGGATTGGTATGTAAAGATGGGGTTGTTCTGGTTGCTGACAAGAGATTAATCAGCAAATTGGTTGTTCCTGAAAGCGTGGAAAAAATCTATCAAGTAGATGAGCATATTGGGGCTACAGCTACAGGATATTTGATGGATGGAAGAGTGTTAATAGAAAAAGCCCAATTAATTGCTCAACAGCATAGAGTTACTTTTGACAATCCTATGGATACCAAAGGACTTGTAAAAGAGGTTTGCAATATCAAACAGGCTTTTACCCAATATGGGGGAGCAAGACCTTTTGGGATAAGCATTTTATTTGCCGGGGTTGATGAAGATGGCAATATTAACCTGTTTGAAACAGAACCTACAGGCATGTTTTTCCAGTACCTGGCTACTGTTATTGGAGAGGGTGAAGTGGAGATTAAAGCTATTCTTGATAAAGAATACAAGGAAGGAATGGCTATTGAAGAAGGAATTAACTTAGCAATAAGTGCATTGAAAAGAGTCTTGGCTAAAGACTTTGAATTGAAAAGAATTGACTGTGCTTATGTAACCAAAGCAGAGCAGAAGTTTACAAGAGTTGATATGAACTATTTGAAGAAAATACTTAAGACCAAATAGAGCCTTTTCTTTTTCATAAAAGAAAACCCTCGGACAAAAGAAAAACATAAGGGAAAAAGAAAACATAAGGAAAAACAAAATGAAACAAAACAAGAACAGGTGGTTTTGGGGATACAATACCCTCATGTTTTTTAGGGAATACAAACACCTTTTTTACCAAAAAAGGGGGTTGTTATGGTAGACGTTGATAAAGCAATTGTGGCAAAACTGAAGCTGAAAGGAATTAACTTTGAGATTTTGGTTGACTGCGATAAGGCTTTGGAATATAGAGCAGGAAGATTAAAAGACCTTGATAATGTGCTGGCAACCCAGGATATTTTTAATGATGTTAAGAAAGGATTGCATGCAAGTTTTTTGAGGGATACTTTTGGAACTGATGACAAAAGGAAAATAGCTGAAAGGATTATTAAAGAGGGTGAGATTCAATTAACAACCCAGCATAAAAATAAATTAAGAGAAGAGCTGAGGAAAAGGATTATTCAAACAATTCATAGGAATGCTATTAATCCTAAGACAAATATCCCTCACCCGCCTGCAAGGATTGAATCTGCTTTGGAAGAAGCCAAGGTTAAGATTGATGAGTATAAGAGTGCTGAAGAGCAGGTTGTTGAGATTGTTAAGAAGATTAATGGGATATTACCTATTAAATATGAAACCAGAGAGGTTTTATTAAAAATTCCAGCTAAGTTTTCCGGGCAAAGCTATACAATAGCTAAGCAATATGGGAAACTATTGAAAGAGGATTGGCAGAATAATGGGAACTTATATCTAACTGTTGAAATCCCTGCTGGATTGCAGAATGAATTACTGGATAAAATGAATGGGTTGACAAAAGGAAGTGTTGAACTCAGTGTGATTGGAAAGAGATGATTATTGGAGGAAAAATGACAGAATCAAAATTAATTGTAAAGGACAAAGACATTGTAATTCCTGGAGAAACTTTAGCTGAAGGCATGGATTACCTGCCTGGGAATGGAACTTATAGAAAAGATGATAAAATCTTGAGCATGCAGCTTGGTTTGGTGCATGTTAATAACAGGTTTGTAAAAGTTATTGCTCTAACAGGCAAGTACACTGCAATGGAAGGGGATTTGATTATTGGGAAAGTGTATGACATGACTATAGGGGCATGGCTTATTGATATTGGGGGGGCGTATGGTGCTGCTTTAGCTTTAAGAGAGACTCCTGAATTTATTGAGAGAGGGGCTGACTTGACAAGATATTATGATTTTGGTGATGTTTTAATTGCCAAAGTTGTCAATGTGATTAAAGGCAAGGGAATAGATTTAACTGTTAAGGGACCAGGATTGAGAAAGGTTGTTGGAGGGAGAATTGTTGATGTTACTCCTTCAAAGGTTCCAAGGATTATTGGAAAACAAGGAAGTATGATTTCTATGATTAAAGAAAGGACTGGATGCACTGTTGTTGTTGGGCAGAATGGAAAGGTATGGATTAAAGGAGAAAATGTAGAAGATGAGGTTAAAGCTGCTGAAGCTATTCTGAAGATTGAGCAGGAAAGCCATACCGATGGACTTACTGACAAGATAAGTGCTCTTTTAGGCGAGGGAAAAGTTCATAAAAAGGTTGAAGAGCATAAGACCAGTTTTGAAGACTCAACTGATGGAGGAGAAAATGACAATTAATAGACCGGATGGAAGGAAAATTGACGAAATGAGAAAAATGACTGCTAAAGTGGGAATAATAAAAAGAGCAGATGGAAGTGCATTGTTTCAGATTGGAGATACGATTGCTATAGCCGCTGTTTATGGGCCTAGAGAACTGCATCCTAGATTTTTGCAGAATCCTGAAAAGGCTTTGCTAAGATGTCATTATGATATGGCAAGCTTTTCTGTTTCTGAAAGAAAGAAACCAGGACCTAGCAGAAGAGGCACTGAAATATCAATGGTTACTGAAAAGTCTTTATCTGGGGTTATTGACTTGAAATTATACCCAAATACTGTTATTGATGTGTTTATCCAAATAATTCAGGCTAATGCTGGAACAAGATGTGCGGGCATTACTGCTGCAGCTTTGGCATTGGCTCATGCTGGCGTACCGATGAGAGAGATGGTTGCCGCTGTTAGTGTTGGGAAAATTGGAAACCAGGTTGTTTTGGACCTGACTAAAGAAGAAGAGGATTGGGAAGATGGGGCTACAGATATTCCTGTTGCCATGACTTCATGCACTAAGGGAATAACTTTGTTGCAATTGGATGGAGAGATTACTAAAAAGGAATTTATGGAGGCTTTGAAATTGGCAGGAAAGGGTTGCAATGATATTTTCAAATTGCAAGAGAAGGTTTTGAAAGCTGCTTACACAGGGGATAAGGGTGCTGGCAATAAATATGAACCCTCGGCAACCAGAGGAGGCAAAGATGAATAATGACTACTTGTTGAACTTATTAGAACAGGGCAAAAGAGCTGATGGAAGAAAATTGGAAGATTATAGAAAGATTACTATTGAAACAGGTATAAGCAAGAATGCTGAAGGTTCTGCTCGTTGTAAGATAGGAGATACGGAAGTTCTTGCAGGGGTTAAAATGGATGTTGGAACTCCTTACCCAGATAGCCCTGATGAAGGGAGCATTATTGTTACAACTGAATTAAGCCCTATTGCGAGTCCTGATTTTGAACTAGGACCTCCTGGAGCTTGGGCTACTGAAATTTCCAGAATTGTGGATAGAGGGATTAGAGAGAGCAAGGCTGTTGATTTCAAAACTCTTTGCATTAAACCTGGAGAGAAATGCTGGCTGTTGTTTATTGATATCTATCCTTTAAATGATGATGGCAACTTGATTGATGCTAGTATGCTGGCTGCTATGGCTGCTTTGAAACAAGTAAAGTTCCTTAAATTGAATAGTGAGAACAAACCTGAGTTTGGTGAGCATAGCACTAAGAAACTACAGATTAAGAAAGAAACAGTTACTGTTACGGTGTATAAGGCTGGAAAGAGCTTGTTTGTGGATTGTTCCAATAAGGAAGAAGAGATGATAGATGCTCGATTGAGTGTTTCCGTTGACAATGGGAAAATCCATGCGATGCAGAAAGGAGGGGCAATGGCCATAACTTTGCAAGAGATTGAGACTATGATTGACTTGGCAATGAAAAAAGAGAAAGATTTAAGAAAGGCTCTGGACAGCGTTAAGTAGGCAAAATGAAACAACAAACAATGAAATATACTAAGTACGAGAAGGCCAGAATTATTGGGGCAAGAGCTTTGCAAATAGCAATGGGTGCTCCGATTTTGGTTAAGATGAAGGAAGAAGATTTTATAGCTTTGCGTTATAATCCTGTTAATATTGCAAGAAAGGAATTTGATGATAATGTTTTGCCTATTAGCATCAAGAGGCCTTTGCCTGGAAATAAGAAGACATAGGTTTTATTTATAAATATTTTTTCTATGACCTATTTCTAGAACAATGATTTTTTTCTCATTTTCCTGAATCTGGAGAATTGCCCGATAATCTCCTATTCTTAACCTGAAGTAAGGATATCCTGAAAGTCTCTTTACATAAGAATAAGGGCGTATTTTTATTCTTTCTAAAATTGAGACAACTCTTTTACCTATCTCTTTATCGAGTTTAAACAATTGTTTCTCTGCTGTTTGAGAGAACTCAATTGAGAACATTTAAATCCCCATTTTTTTCTTTATTCCTTCTAATGAAACGGTTTTACCTTCTGCAATCTCTTTTTTTGATTGATCAAGATGTTTTCTTGTTTCTTCTGAAATCTCCATAGAATCCTCTAATAAATCCCAGATGACCTCTTCATAGGTTTCTTTATTATACATTCGTTTTTGCTGTAAGACATTAACAAGTCTTTCACTTACCTGGATTGTTGTTACCATAGCGAACTATAGCTTGCTATAGTATATAAATCTTTTGATTGATTTTTGTTTCTACTTGAAAATAGAAAATAGAAATCGAAAGATATATAAACGAAAGTAATGTTTTAACTATAACAAAAAAATTATATTAAATTTATATTAAAGGAGGTGTTGTTAATGGCTGTAGATGCATTAAGTGCTACAGGTGTTCTGATTTTGAACCCATTGGTGCAGCTTTGGAATGGATTTATTGAAGTTCTTCCAGGTATTGTTGCTGCTTTGATTATTCTTATCATTGGCTACTTTGTAGCGATGGGAATAGGGTGGGGGATTACAAAATTATTAGAAAAGACTGGAATTGAAAAATATATGTCCAAGTCAAAGCTTTCAGGAGCTGTTGGGCATACAAGGATTACATCGATTCTTGGAGAGGTTGTTAAATGGTATGTATTCTTAATCTTCCTTCAAGCCGGTGTTGACTTGTTAAGTTTAGGAACCTTATCATTATACTTAGATAGGTTTGTTATGTGGCTGCCTAATGTGATTGTGGCTGCTTTGGTCATTATCTTTGGATTGGCTGTTAGTCATATTATAAGCATGAAAATTGAGGAGCACACCGAATTAAATGGTGTTGAGTTTATCTCAAAATTAGTTAAGGTTGTTTTGATGACTTTGATAATTATCATGGCTCTTCAACAGATTGGTGTTAATGTTAGACTATTAGAGAATTTGGTGCTATTGCTTGTCGGTGCTTTGGCTATTGGAATTGCAATTGCTTTAGGTGTTGGACTTGGCGGAGCATTGAAGGATGATGGCAAGAACATTATCAAAGGAATTAGAGGTTCTTTGAAACACTAAGTTTAGGGCATTGCCCTTTTTTCTTTTATTTTTTTAATTTCTTATTCTTTATTTTGAGTTTATATCAAAAGACATAATTCTTTTTCTAATAAGTCGACGATAAAGTGGAAAAAACAAGTGTCGTCGGCTATAATAAAACTTAAATACTCTTAAATTTATAAAAAAATATGCAAAACAGAAAACTCGGGATTATTTTCTTGATTATTAGTATTGCTGTTTTATTGATTTTATTGCAGCTTATGAATGGGCTTAACAAGGAAGCCAATGCTCTTGGGTGTTTTAATCAAGACAAAGGATGCGTTAAGGTTGAGTCCAGCCTGAATTTAACCCATGCTGCTTTTGGATTTATTGGGTTTATGTTTGCTTTAGGATTTTATCTTTTATTCTTTGCAAAAGGAGAAGAGGTTATTCTTAAGAGGCTGGAACGAGATGAAAGAAAAAGAACTAAGGAAGAAGAATTTGTTTTAATTTCAAGAGCTTTGGATGATTATGAGAAGAAGGTTTTAGAAATTGTTAGAAAAGAAGAAGGGATTACTCAAAATACTTTAAGAATTAAAACAGGAATGTCTAAAGCAAAATTGAGTTATGTTTTGCAGGATTTGGAAAAGAAAAAGCTTGTTGTTAGAGAACAAAAAGGAAAAACTTTGGCCGTGCATTCAAGATAGGTTAAAATTGGTTTATGAACGGTCAAATGCCTGAATTTTGGCTTTATGAGCTTTTTTTAATGTTGTGTTCATGGGATTAAATATATATAGCCTTGTTCCTTTATTTGGATATGAGTCTAAGGAGGGATTATTATGAGTGAAGAACATCATGGTTCAAAAAATGTTGTTAGTATTAGTAAATCAATGTTATGGATGATGGTTTCTGGGATATTAGGATTATTATTGGTTGTTAGTGTATTTACGCAAGGGTTTGGGATTGTTGCAGGGAAATCTGCAGTTCCATCAGGATATGCACCTTTGCCTTCACCGAGCCCTAGTCAAGCACCACCTTCGGGAATTCCTACAGGAATTGCCAATGTGAATGCTCAAGAACTTGTGGATGATGATCCGTATATTGGAAATAAGAATGCTCCCTTAACAATCATAGAATTTTCTGATTTCCAATGCCCTTTTTGCCAGAGGTTTCATGATTCGACCTATGGGCAAATAAAAAAGGAATACATTGATACTGGAAAAGTTAAGTTTGTGTATAGGGATTTTCCTTTGGAGAGTATTCATCCTAATGCAAGGAAAGCTGCTGAGGCAGGAGAATGTGCTGATGAACAAGGAAAGTTTTGGGAGTATCATAATGAACTATTTAAGAATCAACAAACATGGTCTAATATAGGAGAGAGCGAATTTAAAAAATATGCTCAGGATTTAAAATTAGATTCTGAAAAGTTCAATACTTGTTTAGACTCTGGGAAATATGCAAATGAGGTAAGCAAGGATTTGGCTGATGGAGGGCAAGCAGGAGTGCAAGGAACACCATTTTTCGTTGTTGGAACTACACCTTTGAGTGGTGCTCAACCTTTTGCTAATTTTAAAGCAGTGATTGATGCTGAGCTTGGGAAATGAGCAGAACTGAGAAATTAAAGGAAGCAGTATCGGGCAAGTATTTGCTTCTGTTCTTTCTTTTTTTCTTTGCCTATCTCGGATTAAACTTTTGGATTAATCAAATTTATGTTACATTGCCTACCCTTTTGTATAACAACTTGAGGATTATTATTCCTTACATTGTTTTTACTTTGATTGTTGCTGGATTAACTGCTTTAACCTTGAATCTTATAATTATCAAAACGAGAGAGTTGAAAAGGATTAGGAAATCATCTGGCTTCGCTGCCTTGGGTTTGTTTGGAGGATTATTGGGAGGGGCTTGCCCTAGTTGTTTCGTTGGATTATTTCCTGCAGTGATGGGATTATTTGGAGTTACTGCAAATTTAAGCAGGCTGCCTTTTTTTGGGGTGGAGATTTTAATTGGCTCGGCAGCTTTATTAATTTTGAGTGTTTTTTTAATGACCAAGGATAATGTGTGTAAGGTGAAATATTAAATATGACGCAGGTTAGATGTGAAGAATGCAAGAGAGATTTTGGAAGTGAGGATGCTTTACGTCAGCATAATAATTCAAAACATTCAGCTCATGAAGGGGGTTCTAGAAAGAAGCTAACCTATGGGCAAAAAAATAGTGTAAGGAATTGGTTGATTTTTATTATTGTTTTTCTTGTTCTTGTTGGAGGGATTACTTATTTGACTATTAAAAATTCATCATCTGGAACAACTTCTGGTAAATATTCTGGACTGTCTTTTCGGGAGGTTTGTGCTAAAACTGGCGGAATGTGGATGATAATGGGACCAACGCAGAATTATATTCCAACTGACCAGCCTGCTTGTTATGGGTGTATGCAGCGTGATGGAGACCATATTTGTGAGAAGGAAAGATATTTACAAACCTTATCAGCCTAAGAAAGTATCTATTGGATGGAGATTAAAAGAGTGGATTTTGATTGCCTCTTCTATCCTTTAATATCCCTTGCATGGACAGGCTTAATAAGAATCCCTTCAGGTCTTTTTTCAAAAAGCCCATAATCTCCAGGTTTAATTTTATACTGTTTTACTACCTCTATTGGAAGACGCATGAATGTGGAATCGCCTAATATGCCAAATTTTCTAATTAACTTTCTTCTTCCTGTTTTAATATCAAACTTTATTAACTCACTAGATGTAAGATATTCCTCGCCGCATCTTGAGCATTTCAAGCAGTTTAAGGTAATCCCCTCTTTTATGCATTGAGATGGTTTAACAGCAGATTTGCATTTATAGCAGGTTTCCATAAATTTTTTCATTTTCCCTCCGGTTTCCTTTTCACAGGCTTGATGTGAATTAAAATGATATTTTCGTGCTCTACATATGACAAGCATATGTATTTCTTCTGGAAAGGATAAAACACATTGTATTTACTTTTGTTTTTTGCCACTAAAATATGTTCGCCTTTTTCAAGGATGATAAGTACGAATTCAAGCGGCTTTTTGAACTTGTCAAACTCCTCTTTAAAATGCCATGTAAACACTAACAGTTTTCCTTTCCAAGACAGGTTTTCATCATATATCTTTATCACCTTAAAGATATCTATAATAGAATAAAGATATTTATAAGCTTTTCTTTTAACATTTTTTACAACCTTTTTTCTTTAAACGAGCATTTTATAAAATTTTTTTTCATTACCTATTCTTATGGATGCTTCAGAAAGACATAGACAAGATCTCGCTTTTTATAAGAAAGATGCTCTTCAGGGAAAAATTCTTAATGATGAAGAGAAAAGACTCGTTCATGATTTAAGACAACATGTTGGTTCTAGAAATGCTTTAGCCGAGATTATTGGAGATTATAGAGTGACTGTGTATCCGGGTGAATCTAGAACGCGAGTAGAAGACTTTGGGACACTTGCTTTTCTTTTTCCAGGGGTTGTTTCTGTGTTTAAAGAAGATAAAGGGGAAAACTGGTGGTTAATAAGAATGTATGGTTTAACAGAAACGCAATCTCTTTCAGGAAGATTTGATAGAATGGGTCAAAAGGAAAGATATTCAGAATTCATTGTTTTTGCTAAAGCTGATGCTGATAGAGTAAGATTGCTTCATGAGAATTATAGAAAAAATGTTGAGATTGATGAAAAACAAGGAAGACTTATGGCTAGAGAAGGAAGATTGCTTTTAATTTGTGATGCTTCTTCAATACCTCTTAAGGTTGATTCTGAAGATTTTGAGGGAAAAGAATTTTCTGCTAGAGGATACAAATCTTATGTTGTGCCTGTTAAATCTCTTGCTGAGACTTCAAAAGGATTGACTACTCGTGGAGAACTTATTCCTTATAAGATTTGTCCTACTGATGATTATTTTGGGGAAGAATTGAAAAGGTTCTTTACATTAGATAGTTGTTGGAGTGCTGCTGAAGGTGCTAACAGATATATTGATTCTATGAGAAAAGCTGTTAAGAGTGCTAGAGATTTAAATGAAGAAAAAACATTAAGCACTAGAGATTTGAATGAACTGCAGAGTGCATGATTTTATAATTCTCTTTTTTTTCCAAGTCTCACATTTTTTATAGAACAATAATCTTGCAATTTTTTTTGTGCTTGAAATTCTCTTTGATTGAGAGAAGGCTGATTATTTTGAGGGTATCTTGTTGTTTCTATGATGGTTATTGAACCACTTTGATGATAGAGAATGCTTAATAGAAAAGAGTTATTAGCTTCTTCCCGTTCTCCCAATTGAGTATGGGTGTATCCTTGCTTTTTAAGATGGAGTGCTGTTTCTGTTGGCTCTTTTTCTTCTACTAATTTGGTTAAATCTGGGTTGGTCATTACATATTTATGGCAAGGATACCCAGCAGTTTAGTGCTGGGAGGAATTGCCATCCTCCGTTAGTTTTTTCTTTGACATTTTCAATATAAAGAGTGCGCAAGGAATTTCACGCACTCACACGACGATTGTGATAGTGT
>DATDZG010000049.1:0-8363 GCA_035288805.1 Candidatus Nanoarchaeia archaeon | reverse complement strand
GTGTGCAGCAGGTTCAGATTTAGATTGCTGCGAAAACGCAGGAAAGGTTTGGTATGAAAATTATGGTTGCTATGACCAAGTCTCAACCCCCCCAGCATCATGTGAAACATCAGGGGATGGTATTTGTCCTGGAAATTGTGCAGCAGGCTCAGATTACGATTGTTGTCAAAACAAAGGATATTGCTGGACAAGTAATGGATGCAACAATTGTTAAGAACTTAATTTTTCAAAAAATTCTTTTTCCCCTCATTAAAATAAAACAAATTAAATACTCAACAATTATCTTAATAAGATGCGTTTAAGTATAAAATCATTAACAATAATCATGTTTTTATCCATCTTAATTTTTTTAATTACAGCATGTGAACAAAATACACCTGTTGGAAAAGAATTAGGAAGCTCACAAGCAAATAATCTCTCCCATTCTTTAGACTCATTAGCAATCCCTGAAAACAATGCAAAGGTTGAACAAGCTCAGGAAAGTATAATCAATCTTGGAAGCGAAACCAAGATTGAAACCATCTCATTAAATCAAACAACAACGACAACACTAGCCAACTTAACATTAACGAATATAACAACCACAACCAGCATCCCTTCTTATTGCACCCAAATATCTGACTCAGAATGCCCTCCAACATGCTCACAAGATAATGATTATGATTGTTGTAAGAAAAAAGGGATTTGCTGGTCATTAACAACCTTTTACGGTTGTCAACAAGATTCAAATTGTACAAACTCAACAGCAACCACATCAACTACAGTCTCTACAACCACAACCATAGCGAATACAACTACCACCACTTCAACAACCACAACCTTAGCAAATTCGACAACTACAACATCTACAACCACAATTCCAGAAACTACCACAACAACTTTAGCAAATGAAACCACCACTACAACAGTGCCAGCTTAAGAAATCAGCTTCTCAAAACTAACTCCTTTTTCCTTAGCCATTTTCAAATCAACAGCATAATTTCCACCTTTGCTTACATGCAAACTTTTCACATCTAGAAAATACCAGCCTTCTCTGTCAAATCTCGCTCCAATCCAGGGTTCAGCCCCAAACTTAGCAGCAAAATCCAATAATTCTTTAATCTGCTCAGGGTCAATATATCTTCTCTTCTTCCCAGATTTGCATTCAATTGCTAATACTCTTCCTTTCCCACCAACAAGTAAGTCAGGTGCTGGTAAAGGTGTGCTTCCAGAGCCAGCAACGCGAAGGGGGGCATACATTCCAGTATCAAAAAACATTTTTATTAGCTCTCTTTCAGTTCTCCCACCTTTTCCCTTGTTTGACATAAAGATAAAAAAACGAGCTTACATAAAAACCTTACCTAATTTCAGTAGCACATTTTCCTTGCTGACATAAACAGCTTCCCTGCCCGCAATCTAAAGTATTTTCTTGGCAATCCATACTGCAATAAACCCCCTCGCAGACAGGAGTCTTTCCAAGAGGAACACAAGAATCAGCATGACAGCAGCTAGCCTTAACGCAGTCAGCATCAGTATTACACTCTTTGACAGCGATATCAGAAGTTTTGCATGCATTTAGAAATAACAGACTAAAAACAATTAAAAAAATAAGCCATCCCCTCATAGTAAAAGGAAAAGAAAAGACCTATATAAAACTATAAGTCACGAGGTTGAACGGTTCTCCTTCCATTCTCTTTTGCTCTTCTCACAGCATCCTTAATCATAGCTTCAACTCGAGCACTTAAAGCCTCTCCAAAATCCCCAGAAACATTAAAATCATCTTTGCCATCTTTGGCATAATCTTTTATCTTGCTTCTTACAACCAATAAATCTGCCATTTTTATCCTCCTAAGTATTATAATTTTAAGTTAACTGCAAACCTTATAAACCTTACTTTTAAGGTTTTTTCCATCCTTAGTTTTCTTTCCCCTTATGTTTTTCTTTGCTTTAATGATTTTATTTTCACATTCTTAGTTTTCTTTTCCACTAATGCTTTTCTTTTAGAAAAAGAAAAGGCTTACTTCATGAAGGGGAATAAAATAACATCTTTAATACTTTCAGAACCCGTTAATAACATCACTAACCTATCAATTCCAATTCCAACCCCCCCAGTAGGAGGCATCCCATGCTCCAGAGTTTTAATAAAATCCTCATCCATTGGATGAGCATCTTCATCACCCTTTCTTAATTTTCCAGCTTGCTCTTCCAACAGTTCTTTTTGTTTTAAAGGGTCGTTTAATTCAGAATAACCATTAGCCATCTCCATCCCCCCAATAAACAGTTCAACCCTCTCAATAAGTTCTTTATCATTCTTACTTACTTTGCACAGAGGGGTAGTTTCTTTTGGATGCTCAATAATGAATGTAGGTTGAATTAAATTTGGTTCAACCAATTCTTCAAACAAAGCCTGAGTCCATAAGCCTTTGCTTGCATGGTCATCAACATCCAGTTTATATTTTTCTTTTAATTTTAAAAATTCAGTTTTGCTTAACCTATCAACATCAATCTTTCCATATTTTTTAACAGCATCTTTCATAGTCATCTTTTCCCAGGGCAATTTGAAATCAATCTCACTCCCCCTATAATTAACCTTAGTTCCTTTCTGAATATTCTTTAAAGCTTTTAGGATTATCTCTTGCGTAAGCTCCATAATATCCTTGTAATCAGAGTAAGCTTGATAAATCTCAATCATGCTAAACTCAGGGTTATGTGTTGAGTCAATACTCTCATTCCTAAAATCTCGAGCTATCTCATACACTTTCTCAAACCCACCCACAAGCAGCCGTTTCAAATACAATTCATTAGAAATTCTCAAATACACCTCCATCTTCAAATCATGTAGATGCGATTTAAACGGTCGAGCATTTGCCCCACCATACATAGGTTGCAAAACAGGAGTGTCAACCTCAATATACCCTTTTTCATTCAAAGAATTTCTTAAGGAATTAATAATCTTAAATCTTTTAATAAACACATTTTTAACTTCAGGATTCACAATCAAATCCAAATATCTTTGTCTATACCTTGCTTCAATATCTTTTAGCCCATGCCATTTTTCAGGCAGAGGCCTTAAACTTTTGCAAAGTAATTCAATATTCGCAGCTTCAACCGTAATCTCCCCCATTTTTGTTCTAAACACTTTTCCATTCACTCCAATAATATCCCCCAAATCAAGTTTTCTAAATATCTCATAATTATCCTTGCCAATTTTATCCTCTCTAACATAAGCTTGTATCTGCCCAGAATCATCCTGAATATGCAAAAATCCAGCCTTGCCCATCGGTCTTAATGTCATTATTCTTCCAGCAACAGCCACTTTAGATTGCGTATGCTCTTCTTTCTTCAGTTTTTTAAACTTCTCAAGAATCTCAATAGCGTGATTTTTTTGCTCAAACTTATAAGGATAAGGATTTATTCCTTTTTCATAGAGTGCTTTTAACTTCTCAAGTCTTTGCGCAATTAACTGATTTTCAGCTTCCATGTTTTAACCAGAGAATCAACATTTATATATCTTTCTTAACTTTTTATAATTTACAAAGAAAATTTTCCATAACATTAAACTACTTAAAAATAGTTACAACCAAAAGATTTATAAATCTTTTTCCATTCTGAAACAAATATGCACAGCTATAAACTAATAATAAGAGAAACCCCATTAATAGACCATCATAGGTATGACAAAGCAAGAGCAGAAATTCTAAGACTTCATAATGAAAGATTTGAAGGAAATATATCAATACAAGATACAAGAGCTTACACTTATGGAGAGCCTTTAATCGGCTCCAATACCCCGAGAGCATTAAGCTATCATCATTATGCAAGAAAGTTAGGAATCTTAGAAACCCCCGTATTATCTTTTGAAGATGTTGTCAGACACTGGCCACTTATCTTTGAAAGGGATACAACCTATGCAGATACAAGGGACATTGCAGTCTTTTCAAACAAGCATAAAAATCCAGATAATGAAAAATTAAGGCAGCAGACATTCGAGGGATTAGGAATTACAGGAACAGACATGCCTTTAATAGTTTCAGGATTATATCCCCTGCCGGATGTTGATAACTCTACCTATGGATTTAGATTAATAGCAAATGAAGGTTTAAAATCTTATCCAGCGCCTTTCCTTCAGCATGATTGCAAAGTAAGATGGGATGGAGAAAAAATAGTAAAGTGCAAAGAAGGTGAATCAGGAATACAGGTAGGGACTCCAAATTCCCAGTCAGGCATTCGCAGGCTCTATCGCGACAGGTCGGACTGGCTGGATGCCGGGGGCGATGACCTGTTGGTCTCGATTGTGGCTGGTCGGGTACAGTTTTTATACGAGCCGAAGGCTCGTGCACAAAATTTAGAAGCACGAGTCTAAGCTTTTTTCCCGAGGCTCTTTCGCTAATCTTCCCGAGGAAGATGGCGCACCAAAGTCCGAAGGACTTTTATGTTCTAAAAAGGCTCTCTTAAAACTCTTCACAATGTAATCAATATCCCCGTTAATAACCTCAACCTCTTTCTTTCCTTTCCAGCCATGCTTCTGAGCAATCTTTTCAATAATATCCATTTTATCACTCACAATAATAATCCTGCCTTTTTCTTTCAAAATAATTCTTCCAGCGCTAAACATCTCATTAATTCCATTATTGTCGTAAAACTTAGGCTGAGTAATAATCAAGTCAACCTCTTTTTCTTTAAACAAGCTGTTAAGAAACTCTGGGTTCTCTCTCTCCAGATTTATTTTAACACCAGCCAAATGCGAATTAATCTGAGCATTTTGCAAATATTCATCAAGTCCATATAACTTCTTCCCACCAATCAAGCCAGCCTCAATTAAGATTGAACCATCACCGCAAAAACAATCAACAATTACCATCTCTTTCTTATATCCCCCAATTTTCAGCAAAGAATAAGCAATTGTAGAATTCAAAGCTTGTCTTGAGCTTCTTACTCTGTATTTCCTTTTCACAGAAAATTCAGGATTTAATCCAAGAAAACAATGGTTATCAACAATATCCAAATACACAATAGTTTCAGGATTGTGCAGCTCAACTTTATTCCCTTTCTTATACAAATACTCCCCAATCTCTTCTTTAACTTCTTGTGAAGAAAATTTATGCTTCCCTTCCCTGTTGCATTCAACTTTAAAGCTTTTTTTTATTGGAATATTTATTTTCTTAATCCTAGCAATAATATTATCAAGAGTCTTAAACTCAAAATCATCAATCAGTTCATAGGCAACTAAGGCTGATTTAACATCTTGTTTTTTGCTAAACTTAACTCTGCAATCACTAATTTTCTTTCCAGAAACCTCTTTACAGCAAATCCCTTCAAGGCCTTTTAATGTAGATGCAATAAACATAAAAAGAAAAAAAGAAAAAGGGGTTTTAAGAGTATCGGAGCCAATTGTCTTACAACTGGCTTGTGTGTTCTAAGGCGGCTTTCTTCATATCACTTGCTTGATAGATACCTCTGCCCACAATTGCATGCCATCTATCCCCCGCAACCTTTGTTGCGTCTTCAATTTTACCACCCTGTGCAACAAATCCTGGTGCATAGAAAACAGGATTTACACCTTCTGCCTCAACGGTTTCCTTTACATCTTTTATAACATCTGGTTTGTTTCCGGGAACCACAAAATTATTTATCCCTGCTCTTGCAGCTATTCTATACATTTCTAATGCTCCTTCATCAGAAATAAATCCACCTTCGCTTTGTGAATAAGCGGGATGAGTCATTCTACCGCCAACAATAACTCCCAACCCTTGGTCTAAAGCATGATAAATCCAAGCCCTTTCTGTTTCTGGTCCGGCTTGAGGAAAGAAAATTACAGCATCAATCCCGGCATTTTTACAAACTCTAGCAAAGTTTTTCCCAGTATCTGGAATATCTGTTCCTGCTTTTTGATGGTCGTAGATTAATGTCTTAGCAGTGTATTTCCTTGCTGTTTCAACAACTCTTTCTAGTCCATAACCGAGTCCAAGTTCAAATCCTATCTTATAACCACCGATATCCGCAACACTTTCAGTTTGTCTAACGAGATCTTCAAATTCAGCTAATGTTGAAACATCACAAGCAGGAATCACACTTCTCTCAAGCCCAATTACTCTTTGCTCTAAAACGCCGAATGATATCCTCGCTTTTTCAGTTCCATAAACTCTTAAATAATTAGACATCCTTTCAACATCTTCTCTTTTGATTTCCCCTTGAGGCGTATTTACAGGCGCATTTTCTTTTAAGAAGTAGTAAACATCAATTGCATTTACAATCGAAATAACTTTTGTTCCTGTTTTTTGCTCATAACTTTCTATCGCACTTTCCCCACCGATACCGACTTCTTGTCTGTCAACAGCGATAGCAAGAAGAGGAAGATAGAAATCTCCTAAACTCTGTAAAACTGCTCTCGCTTCATATTTAGCATCACCTGCAGTGAAAACGTCATCCAACTGAACTATCGATTCCCCCTTTTTTGGCGCCCTGCCAACAACTAGGGCTTTAATTCTTTCTTCTGGAGAAAGGTTTGTTGCCTCCCCATATTCTTTAGGCACCTTCCTTGTAAAAAACCAAGGAGCATTTCTACCTCTCTTGTTTAAACCAATCGCTGTAGATACAGCAAGAGCATTGCCTTTTTCAGGGATACCATAAACTAAATCGAAATCTGTTCCTGAGCTTATTACAGAATCTGCATAGAATTCACCTAACATGGTGGAAGAATCACCATCATTGAAATCACCAACATTAACAAACCAAGGAGACATCCTTTTGCTTTTTAAGGCATAATCTCCACCAACTCTTAATGCACCAGTTTTTAATAAAAAATCAATAAATTTTGTTTTATATTCTTCCACAGCAAACACCCCCACAGATATCTTTTTCTTAAAATTGCTAGACCAAGCATACTTATAAGGATATATTAAAACAAAAGAATCTATTGAGAAATATATTTACAATCTTCTAAATTCCTTCTCATTTTGAACAGCCTCATCACGAGCATCAACAGAATCCACGCCAGCTCCAGAAGGACCTTTCTTGCACAATTCAAGCATCTTCTCAACCTTTAAAGCATCACCTTCAAACACACACTCAACCCCTGTTCCAGAATTCTTAACCCACCCCTTTAATCCAAGATTATTGGCATTATCAACAACAAATTTTCTAAAAAAGATTCCAATCACTCTGCCTTTAATAAAAACGTGTTTTCGTATCATTTCAAAGCGCGAAAAATCTTTTTCAAAGCAACAACTATAACAGCGGGAGAAATCAGAGCTGAAACTCCCTCAACAATATTCCCAAGAATTTTAATAACATAGACATCTTTTGCAAATGAAATCAAAAATATAAACGCCAACCCCCCAATTAAAAAATCATTATCATCTTTAACTCTAAGCAACCCAACAACAATTCCAAAAACAACAACAAAGCTCATCACAATTGCTGTAAGGTAGTTTAACGCTCCAGCAACCACTGCAACAATCAAACCAATCCAAAAAATCCATTTGCTCAATGAATTATACTTATCAGGAGAAGAAAAATTAAACCTCTGCTCTACCCTCTTTTTATCCATCATTAACCAATAACCCCCTAATATTTAAACTTTATTAAAGAGCCTTTTCTTTCTCGAAAGCAAAACCCTCGGGAAAGAAATGTAAAACTAGCTAAAAAAAATAAAAGAAAAAGAAAAAAAATAATCTATTCTCATTAGCCTTTAGCCAAACTGAAAACAGATTTTAATGCCACAACAATAGTTGCAGGTACAAACAAAGCTGACATAGCTGTTAAGATATTTCCAACATAAGGCACTCCATCCATCACACTAGCACCCATATAGGAAACAATAACCAAAACAGCACCTGCAGTTAAGAAGGCACTAACCTCGTCATCACTAATGTTGAGCAATCCAACAACAATTCCAAGAATTACAAGTGCAGCTGCAACATAACCTTGAATCTCTCCAAGAAATCCAAGAACAACTGCTAATATCACTCCTATTAAGAAAGCCCAACTTCCTATAGCATTTCCTTTTTTACTCACTTTTTTTCACCCCCCTTCTATTGTTAATCTTTTAATTTAATCAGATTTGAGTAATTTTTATCCTTATAAACTTTTTTATTTCATCATATAAATGTTATTTTTATTCTCAATAACTTTTGCCCTGATTCTTTTCCCTTTTCCAGCATCTCTAAGCAAAGTAACCGCCCTATTCTCAGCAACGCCAATAACCTGCCCTTTCAGCCATCCTTTTTCCTTAACTTCAACATTGTAAAGCTTATTCAACTCCAACTTCTCAGGCAGTCTTCTAGTTTTCTGCAAACTCATATCCCTGCTTCCGTGTTTTAATTTAACATTAAACTTCTTCTCCCATTCTCCAAGCTTCTTATAAAATTGGTAATAATTCTGCT
>DATDZG010000048.1:0-10458 GCA_035288805.1 Candidatus Nanoarchaeia archaeon | reverse complement strand
AGCTCAATCATTAGGGTATGATGTAAAAATCTTTCATCCTTATCAAAATGCTAATAGTACAGAAGAACAAATGGTCCGTAATATCATTGATTACCAGCCAGATATCCTTGGTATTTCTAGTATGACAAATACCTTTAATCGTTCTGTAAAATTAGCTGAACAAGTAAAATCTAATTATCCTTATACAAAAGTAATCTTTGGCGGAGACCACATCGGAACAAATGCATCTGATGTTCTAAACCACCCGGTCATTGATGTTGGTGTTTATGGGGAAGGGGAAGAAACATTCAAAGAACTTCTTTTGCATTACGATTCAGGGCAGAAGAATTTGGAAAATGTTTTTGGAATCGCATTTTCTAAAGGAGACGAGATTGTAATCACTCCCCCCAGACCCAGATTAAAAGACAGAACAAATCTCCCTCTTCCCTTAAGAGATAAAGAAATAATTCAGGCATCCCGAATTGGACCTTTAATGTATCCATCATATTCAGATCAGACAGGGGTTGTAACAACAATGCTCCAGTTTGGTTGTCCTTTAGGTTGTACCTATTGTAGTGCAACAACCTTATATGGAAAATCATTAACACGCACCTCTCCAGAAAGGGTCGTAAGTGAATTAAGAAATCTAAAAGAAACATTTGGGGTGAACACAGCATTTTTTACAGACTTAACATTTAATCTAAACCATAAACTATCCGAAAATCTTTGCAGCGCTTTAGAAAAAGAAAATCTTGGAATGGGCTGGACAGCAATGGTAAGACCAACAAGTCCATTAAATCAACCGATGTTAAGAGAATCTACTCTTGAAGCAATGGTTGCAGGAGGTTGCACAAAGATTGCATTTGGAATTGAGAGCTTGGAAGAGAGCGCCATGCAGGATTATCATAGACCAACCTCTTTAGGGGAAGATGAAAAGACGTTAAGGACAATTGATAGACTAGGAGCATTATCAAAGGTGTTTTTAATAGTAGGGCACCCAAATGAAACCGTAGCATATTACGACAAGGTTATTCAAGCATTAAAATTGCTTAAACCAGATGAAGTAAGAATATCTTATTTAACACCTTTCCCTGGAACAGAGCTATGGAAATCTCTTGGGGACCAAAGAGAAGAGTTATTATTAACTAAAACTTACAATGATTATACAACTTTCAAACAGGTAATGAAGATGAGGCATGTAGTACCCGAAGTTCTAGAAATGCAAAGGAGAAGAATTTTAATAGAATACTACAATTCAGATGAATATCTACGCCACCTAAAATATAAAGTCAAAGCTAATCCTCGGTTTGAAAAGAGCTTTTCTGAATTTCACCATCTGTTAAGGGAGAGAAGAGTAATTTAATCTATAGGAAAAACAAAACAGTCTTTTCATAGAATTAAAAAGAGATGCAGACTTAAAAAACTATCTTCTCAAGAATAGAAATATTTATATTCTCATAACCATTAATAAAAGTATGATTCTCATACCTCAAAGATATTCACCTGGAACCTTAATCAAAAGACTAGAAGATTCACCTATTTTTGGGGTTACTTTTGATACATATACTCAAGAAGTTTCAGGGGGAGAAGAACAAAGAAAAAAATTCTCAATCCAAGGACCCCATAGAGAAAGTGCAGATAAAACCCAAGGTACAGGGAGTTATAATGGAACCCTTTTGCGTACTCGTATTGAACTTATCGCACTTGAAGCAGCAGAGCAAGAAGTTTCTGTAACAACAAGACGCCCATTATCACAGAGTGAAATTGTGGACAAAATGACAGCACTTTTAGGCAAACCTTCAAGATGGAAAGATGAAGATTTTTGGTTTACAGCAAGATATGATTTTTCACAGAAAGGTTACATCCCAAACATCTATGATGTTGCCGTAATGACAGAAGGACAAGCAAAATTGTACTTGCAAAACATTAGCGAGGGTAAGAGAGTAATAGATAGAGAAGGAGTGGTTAAAGTAGAATACGGGGTTATATGGGGTAAACTTCCAGCAGGAATAAACAAAAGAGTTCTCAGAAAAGATAAAAAATAATTAAATAATCCTCGCTTCCAAAATAACAACATCTTCTATTGGTTTATCGCCAGCAGAGGTTTTAACTTTGCTGATTGCATCAACAACTTCCATCCCAGAAACAACCTTTCCAAAAACAGGATGTTTCCCATCTAAGAAATTATTGTTGACAAGATTAATGAAAAACTGGCTCCCTCCTGTATCAGGTCCAGAATTAGCCATTGAAATTGTTCCTCTATCATTTCTATTCCCAGGAGTAAACTCATCTTTTATCTTATACCCCGGACCGCCCATTCCAGTTCCAGTTGAATCCCCACCCTGAATCATAAACCCAGGAATCACTCGATGAAAGATTACACCATCATAATATTTTTTAGTAACCAAAGATTCAAAATTTCCAGCAGTAATCGGCATATTCTTATCCAATTCAATCACAACATCTCCCATATTGGTATGCAACAATATTCTCTCTGAATTTCCAACAGCTTTTTTAGTAACAGCCATAACAATCCCTCCTATAACTACTAATACAATAATAATCAGTATCAACCACTTTTTATTCATACTATTGAAAAATAAAACCCCTATAAAAATCTATCCAACTCAAATAAATTATATTCTTTAACATACAGATTAAAAACACTAAAATTCAATGAACGCTTAATTCCTTTGGAACACTAAAATCCTTGATTTTGGGTGTACCCAAGAACATGGTTCTTGGTATTGGCGTGCTCAGGAACGTGGTTCCTGACATTTTGGTGTCTCAAAAATATAGATTACAATATATATTTTTAAAACAATAGACAGACGACAGCAACCTCCGCCAGCTTTTTAAATCAAATAAGATTAACACACACTTATGAACCAAAATCAATCAATTAGGCTGTTTGAAAACAAAAAGGTAAGGACCAAATGGGTTGAAAATGAGGAAAAATGGTATTTTCCAATTATTGACATTATAGCAGTTCTAACAGATAGTACTGACCCTGGAGCTTATTGGCGTAAGCTTAAAGAACGTTTAAAGGCTGAAGGAAATGAAACTGTGACAAATTGTCACACTTTGAAATTGATTGCTTCTGATGGCAAGATGAGGCTCACAGATGTTGCAGATACTGAACAATTATTAAGATTGATACAATCAATACCTTCAAAGAAAGCAGAGCCATTCAAAGCTTGGCTTGCAAAGGTTGGTTATCAAAGGATTGAGGAAACAGAAGACCCCGAGTTAGCATTTGATAGGGCAATGAAAACATATCTGCAAAAAGGCTATTCTAAGGAGTGGGTTAATCAAAGGCTTAAAACCATAGAAGTGAGAAAAGACCTGGCAAACGAATGGAATAGGGTGGGAATAGAAAAAGAATCAGATTTTGCTATTCTTACTAATGAAATTACAAAAGCATGGTCCGGGAAAACAGTTTCAGAATACAAGCAATTAAAGAATCTAAAAAAAGAAAATCTCAGAGATAATATGACTAATCTTGAACTTGTTTTAAATATGCTTGGAGAAGCTACAACTACAGAACTATCAAAAAAAGAAAATCCGAAAAAGTTTGATGAGAGCAAAAAGATAGCTGTAAGGGGAGGGACTGTTGCAGGAAATACAAGAAATGATATTGAGAAACAGTTAGGGGAAAGTATTGTTACTTCAAGAAATGCAAAAGATAATATTTTAGAACGGTCTAAGAATAATCCCCAAATAGAAAGTAAGATAACAAAAAAAGATAAAAAGAGAGTGAATTAAAAGACTAAATTTTTATTAGATCTTTTCTAATTCCAATCCAATTTGAACCAAAAGAAAACTATTTAACCAACAATTATTTCCAAGTATCTATGTCCATAAAAAAACAATTTGAGACACTAAAAGAAAACTGGCTCTTAGCTTTAATCATGCTTATTGTCTTAGGAGCAGTATTTCTAACAGATAATCAAGGAATAAATCCTTTAGCAAGATTATCAGCAGACCAGCAGGAATCTTTTGCTCAGGGAGGAATAGCTGCAAAGTCTTACATGCCCTATCAGCAGGATTTCGCTCCAAATGTTCAGGAAAGAATCATAACAAAAACTTCTTCATTAAACATAGAAACAAAAACAGGAAAATTCAAGGAAGCAGAATCTCAAGTTAAATCAATAATAAGCTCAACAGATTCAATATTATTAAATGAAAACATTAATTCCTATGATTACGGCAAGAAAACATATTACTCAGGAAGCTATGAAATAAAAGTAGAAACAACAAAATACCAATCAATTTTAGAACAATTAAAAAAAATAGGCGAAGTAAAATCTTTCAATGAAAATTCAAACGATGAAACCCAGCAGCATCAAGATTTAACAGCTTTGATTGAAACAGAAAAGTCCAGATTAGCAAGATATCAGCAAATGTATAAAGAAGCTTCTTTAGTTTCAGATAAAATCCAGTTATCAGACAAGATTTTTGATGAAGAAAGGTTAATTAAAAGTTACGAAGACTCATTAAATGGCTTAAACAATCGAGTATCCTATTCATCGATCTATTTGTCAATCAATGAAAAGCAATCAGATTATTCAAACATTGTCTGGGCAAAGTTCTCGCAATTAATCCAGTCATTGGTAGAAAGCATCAATTCATTATTCAAATTAATTTTCATAATCCTGCCATGGGCTTTCGCTATTTTCATTATCTGGATTATTATAAGACTAATAAAAAATCACTAAAGAAACATTTTATAAATTTTCCTCTCATTAAGATATAATGGTAGAGCTTCTTGGAACAGAAATCGAATGGAGTATATCACCGCCAGAATCTTATTCTCCAAGAAGTAGCAGTGAATTTCAAAAGAGCATAGAAGAATATCACGAAGAATTTTCACAATTTGCATGCAGCACAGAAATATCTTTAAGATATTTGGATAATCTCTTCCTAAGACTTTGTAATAATAAAAAACTCTTTGAAAATCTAAGTTTACTCCCATACAAAGCAGGAGATAACATGGCCTGGCTCAGTAATGGCTCAATCTTGTATAAAGATTCAACAGGCCATTTTGAGTCAACAACCCCAGAATGCAGAAATGTATTCGATGCAGCAGGTTATGAAGTAGCTTCAGAATTAATCTTGCAATCATTAATTTCAAGGTTTGCAGCAAGACAAGGCTATGAAGAAACACCATTAATGTTAAAATACAACTCAGACGGAATTGAATCATGGGCTTATCATGAAAATTATAGCATTGCTAGTAATCTTGGCAACAACACTCTTTATAGAATTTTAACATTCCTAACAACCAGGGAAATCTTTTCATCCCCAGGGCATATCCGTGATAAATCAATCACAACAAGAGACAGCACAATAGACGATTATTTTGAACTAAGCCCAAGAGCGAAGTTCATTAGAAAATCAATTTCAGGACACGCAACAGTAGGTTCTGAAGCTTCAAGTGAAAGACCAGTCATTATGAGCAGAGATGAATCATTAATGGACTCTCAAAAGTACAGAAGAATTCAAATAGTCTCTGGAAATCCAACAATGTTCCCTTACACAACGGCATTAAAACTAGGAACAACAAAATTAGTCCTAGAATTATTAGAAATCATGCCAGGTTTCTCAATTCCTGGAACAAGAATCCCTCCAGAAGAAGCAATAAAACAAATTTCAATACACCCATACGACCGTTTAGAGTTAGAATCAGGAGAAAGATTAACACCATTAGAAATACAAAGAAAATATTGCTTAGAGCCAGCGATTAAACATTTTCAAGGAAAAAGTAAAGAAACAGACTGGATATTATACAATTGGGGATTAGTTCTTGATTTATTAAAAGATTCAAAAAAAGAACTGCCAGAAACATTAATAGGTTTCTTAGACTGGCCAACAAAAAGATACTTATTGGGCATATTTGCAGACAATCAAAAGTTAACCCTGCCGGGAGAAGAAGCACTTTTGCAATTAAAATGGAAAGATAAAGAGTTCCATAACATTGACCTAGGAATGAGCCTAATTTTTCCCTATCTTTCAGCATCTCACTATTATCCTTTAAACCCAGAAGGTATCTTGCATAGAATCTTCACCCCTCCAAACACAAGAGCATTAATCAGAGGAACAATTGTAAAACATTTTCCAAAAGAAACAACAGGAATAAGCTGGCAATCATTATCATTAAAAAGAGGAATTATTGATCTTGGAAATGTTGTCGAGTTAAAACAGCCAGAGAAGCTTCTACATTCATTTCAAGAAGAAAATCCAGATTTAGAAAAATTCATAACTCTTTGCAAAGAAGAGCAAGAGGTAAGCATAAGCCCCCCAAGTAAAATATCAGAAAAATATCTGATTAGAACAAATCAAGGAAATACGCCTCCCGAAGGACCAGCTTTTTCAAGTTAAGGAAACAGAAAACTCTTTAAACCATAATTTTAATTCTGCATTATGGACTACATTCAATTGCAAAAAAAGTTCAGGCGAGGCCCAGCTATTGTCCTTCCAAAAGACATAGCAATAATCATAGCAAACACAAATCTAGACAAGTCATCAATTGTCATTGACGCTGGCTCAGGCTCAGGATTCCTAACTTGTTTCCTGGCAAGATTCGTTAAAAAAGTCTATTCGTATGATAACAGAAAAGAATTTCTTGAAATCTCAAAATCAAACGCAGCTTCTTTAGGATTAAAAAACATCACATTTAAACTAGGAGATGTACACGAATCAATCAAAGAAAAAAACTTAGATTTAATTACTTTAGACTTAAAAGAGCCAGAAAAATCAATTGAACATTGTTATCAAGCTCTAAAACAAAATGGATACCTAACAGCATATTTGCCGCATATTTCACAAGTTCAAAACTTAGTAAAAAACAAACGCAATTTTCAATTAATAAAAGTTCTGGAATCAATAGAACGTCCATGGATAGTCGATGAAGTAAGGCTAAGACCAGAAAACATGATTCTCGGGCATACAGGATTTGTAGTTATTTTAAAAAAAATCTAATGTTTTGAAACAGTTGTTGAAGTGCCGCTTCTTCCTTTATGCTCAGCATAATCAACCTGACCAATAACAGGTCTCTCTATCTGCCCATAAACAACCTTAAAATTAATTCCTAAAGTATTAAATTGACTGGGAGCAGTTTTAACATTACTTCCTTTAGGCAACCTATCAACAGCATAATAATTAATTCTGGCACCGAATTAGACTAAAGAAGAATACACTCCTAAGATATAAGCCAAAGCCTGATTAGCTTTCAAAGGTTTCTTATAGTCAGGAGTTAAATGAATAAGCATGTCAACTCTATCTCTAGAATCCTGGCTCAATCCAAAAGTGTCATTCCCGAAAACAAGCAATATTTTCTCATCGCTCTTGAAAACACTTTTCAATTTTTCCTCATTCTCATTCCCATTCTTGCTAAACCCAATCTTTTTAAAATTTTTAATCTCATTTAAATCCCTATAAACATCAACATTAAACTCAGACAATTTTCCTTTAGTTATTGACTTGGCTTTATTCAGCAGTTTTAAAAATTCACTTTTATTATTATGAATCACTTTCAATTCCAAACCAAAAATCAAGCACAATCTTAAAACATCAGAAACATCTTCAACCAGTCGAGGATGTTCAAGCAAAACAGAAAGGTTCCTATACTTATTCTTATCTCCAAGTTTAACTTCGTTTTTAAAAGATAATATCCTATAGTACATTCCTTTATCATTAAAAACTTCAATCAATAAATTATTCTCAGAATCTTCATTAAATTTAATTAATTTAATTATTTTTTTCTTAATTGCATTCTCAGGAATCCTTGCATTATAAACTTTAATTTTAATCTTAGCATCTTTAAACTTCCCAGCAATTCTTAAAACACTCTCTCTTAAACTCTCCTGGGAAAAGCTAGTCATATCTTTCTCAAAAATTAATATTCTTTCAATCTCTTTAAAATACTTTAACTTTCTATAATTATCAATCTCAACATTCAATCTATCCTTAATAAAATCAGATTCAACAACCCCTTTCAAAGCATTAATCTTGCTTTTTAATAATCCCAAATTCAAATCAAACTTCCTTAATACCAATTGACATTTCATAGCAGTAATAAATCACCTTTCTTTTTATTCCTTTCTACCATAATAATGCTTATAAATCCTTAGTTTACTACACCTATATGGTTAATGAAAGAGCTTTAATGGAGGCATTCCAAAACATAAAAAAAGAGTTCCAGTCAATCAGGCAGGACATTGAAGATATAAACTCAAAATTAAATCTTGCCAACGGACATTCTCATGAGAGTCATGACTACAACGAAGCCCCTTCTCCAGACTTGGCATCAATCAGAGAGCAATTGGAAAAATTAAACTCAACAGAAGACGACATTATAGAATCTTTGGAAAGAGAAATAAAAGCTCATCAAACCACTGAAAAAAAGCCAGAAGCAAAATCAAGGAAAAGCATTGTCAAAGAAGTCGAAGAATTCATCGGGGATGTTAACATCGATACAGAAGACATCGCTGAAGACTATTACTAATTCTTAAAAATTATTAATGCTAAACAGGTTCAGGTGTTTGAACAGGGGGCAAAGAAGATTCTACTCTTTCTAACAGCCCCTCAAATCTTTTTTGATACCTTCTAATTCCTTGCAAATCTTCAGTTTCAAGAGAACCATTAAGCAAATTTGCAACAAGGACGCATTCAAAGCCTAATTCGTCACCAATCCCGCTAAAACGTAAGATAATATCATCTCGTCTTCCATTCATAGCCCAAACAAGATTACCCATAGAGGTAATAGCATCACAATAATTTTGTTTTTCAATCAAAGGTAAAACTATTGTTCTATATTTACTAATTACATTTCTCATTACCTCATAAGTATCCATCATTATGAGAAGAAAGATAAACTTAAAAATATAACTTTAAAAAACCAAAATATTATAAAGGGACAAAATTCCAAAACTATAAATGAAACGCTCATCTCGAAGGTGGAAAAAGAAAGGCCAAATGCGCTGGAAGTGGCAGCGCAAGAGAATGAGAAAAGAAAAGGCCAAGCGTGCATTGAAGTAATTCTAAGGTAATTAATAAAGAGAAAGTAATTTATGCCTAATATAACCCTAATCAAGAATGAAACCATTAAATATTCTGGCAATACATAAATCACCAGAGCATAACTGCTATGTTTTTCCTAAACAGCAAAACTTCTTCGGGTTTGCAAGAAGGCTTTTAGAAGCATTAGTGTTTCAAGAGTACGAATTTGAAACGTTCGGAGGAATCTTTGATAATAAAACAGGAGAATATACAATCAAAGAAGATTCTATAAAAAAATATACAGATGATAGGACAACATTTAATCATCCAGACTATTTTATCGAATTCCTCTTCGGAAAAGATAAAGTATTTTTATCAATTCACACTAAAAAAGATACTCAACAAGAACTTTCAAAGCTCATTTTCAAATGTATAAAACAGCGATAATCTCCACAACCTTTATATAGCAGTTCTTTTCTCATTTTACGTTGATGATGAGATAAACTTTTATCTCGGATATTCTAGGGGCACGTGATAATACCTTATTGCCTTTCTCGTCGTTGGATGCAGAGAGTTGATAAGGGAAACGCAGGTAGTCCTTATGGTGAGTGCTTAATATTTATTAAGTATGATGTATGAGCAATTCCTATAAGTATACAATCAATCGACCAGAAACTATAAAGAATCCCGTTGATCCTGCGGGAGGTCGCTGCTATTGGAATCCGACTTAGACATGCAAGTCAGCTCGCAAGAGCGGCACAAGGCTCAGTAACACGTCGATAATCTGCCTTATGGTCTGGAATAACGTTGGGAAACTGACGCTAAAACCGGATAGGGGAAAGTTACTGGAATGTACTTTCCCCAAAAGGTAACGCCATAAGATGAGTCGGCGGCTGATTAGGCTGTTGGTGAGGTAATGGCTCACCAAACCTGTGATCAGTAGGGGGGATGAGAGTCCTAGCCCCGAGAAGGGCACTGAGATACTGGCCCTAGTCCTAAGGGACGCAGCAGTCGCGAAAACTCCACAATGCACGCAAGTGTGATGGGGGGATTCCAAGTGCTTTACCAACGGTAAGGCTTTTGCCAAGTGTAGACAGCTTGGCGAATAAGTGGTGGGCAAGACCGGTGCCAGCAGCCGCGGTAACACCGGCGCCACGAGTGGGGGCCACGATTATTGGGTCTAAAACATCTGTAGCTGGTTTGGTGAATTTTTTGTGAAATTGTTTTGCTTAACAAAACAACGTGCAAGAAACACTGCCAGACTTGGGAGTGGGAGGCGGTAGAGGTATTCCGGGGGGAGCGGTAAAATGTTTTAATCCCCGGAGGACCACCTATGGCGAAGGCATTCATCTAGAACAGGTCCGACGGTGAGAGATGAAGGCTAGGGGAGCGATCCGGATTAGATACCCGAGTAGTCCTAGCAGTAAACGCTGTGAGTTAGGTGTTGCTTATTCTTCGGGAATGAGCAGTGCCGTAGCG
>DATDZG010000047.1:0-2751 GCA_035288805.1 Candidatus Nanoarchaeia archaeon | reverse complement strand
TATCACTAAATGAAATCTACTCTTCCCCTTCAACAACATACCAGGCAACCAAACCGGCAACTAATCCTAAAAAGGGAGTTATGTAAAAAACAAAATCGCTGATTGGATTGAAGCTTATTCCAAAAACACCCAAAATAGAATTAATAAAACTCGGATATTTATGAATCAAAGAAATAATTAATCCAATCAAAAAACCAACAGCCCCATATTTTATTATCTCTTTCATCCTGTATATGTAAAGACCTCGTTCCTTATAGCTGCTCCTCTAGCAGTTCTTAAATATTCATCCTCTATATTTTCATATTTTTTGATATCAGCAAGAGTTATGCTACTTTTAATTCTCTTTAATGCTTCTTTAAAATCTTCCATTGTAATCTTCTTTGCACCCATATCTTTTCTTAGAGCATGCATCGCAGCTTCTCTGCAAACAGCTTCAATGTCAGCACCAACATAATTTTCAGTTTTCTTAACTAGCTCTTTCAAATTAACGCTTTCAAGAGGCATCCCCTTTGTATGAATTTCAAAGATCTTTAATCTTGCTTTTTCATCAGGAACAGGAGTTAAAATAATTCTATCAAATCTACCAGGTCTTAATAAAGCTGGATCTAAAATATCAGGCCTATTAGTAGCTCCTATAATAACAACATCATGCAACTCTTCCAAACCATCAATCTCTGTTAATAATTGATTGACAACCCTTTCCGTAACATGATTATCGCTGCTCAATCCTCTTTTTGGAGCAAGAGCATCAATCTCATCAAAGAATATAACTGTTGGAGCAACCTGTTTTGCCCTTTCAAATGTTTTCTTTATTCCTTTCTCAGAATCACCAACCCATTTTGATAATAATTCAGCGCCTTTTACTAAAATAAAATTTGTTTCTGATTCTGTAGCAACAGCCTTAGCAAGTAAAGTTTTTCCAGTTCCAGGAGGACCGTATAATAAAATCCCCTTTGGCGGTCTTACACCCATATCTTTGAACATCTGTGGATTTTTTAATGGCCATTCAACAGCTTCTATCAAATTCTGCCTTATTTCTTCTAATCCACCAATATCATCCCACTTAACATTTGGTACCTCAACCAAAACCTCTCTTAATGCACTAGGTCTGACAACCTTTAAAGCTTCCTTAAATGAACTCATGTTTATGATTAATTTTTCTAAAATCTCTTTCTCAATAGGCTCATCTTTTTTGAATCTAAAATCAGGTAGTAATCTTCTTAAAACAATCATTGCAGATTCCTTGCATAAAGCTTCAAGATCAGCACCAACAAAACCATGGGTTATCTTTGCAATTTCTTCTAATTTAACATCCTTAGCTAAAGGCATATCTCTTGTATGAATCTTAAAGATTTGCAATCTTCCCTCATATTTAGGAACGCCAATTTCAATTTCTCTGTCAAATCTTCCAGGTCTTCTCAATGCAGAATCTAGAGCATTAGGCCTATTAGTAGCACCAATGACAACAACCTTGCCTCTTGATTTCAAGCCATCCATTACAGCTAATAATTGTGCAACAACTCTTCTTTCAACCTCACTATAACTTTCTTCTCTTTTAGGTGCAATAGCATCAATTTCATCTATGAATATAATGCTTGGAGAATTCTTTTCAGCTTCTGCAAATAAATCCCTTATCTTTTTTTCAGCTTCGCCAACGTATTTTGACATAATCGAGGGACCATCTATATGAATAAAATTAGCACTTGTTTCATTAGCAACAGCTTTAGCCAATAATGTTTTTCCAGTTCCAGGAGATCCATGCAATAAAACTCCTTTTGGTGGCTGTATTCCCAATCTCTCAAAGACCTCTGGATGTTTTAATGGCAATTCAACCAGCTCTCTTATTTTTTTAATCTCATCATTCAATCCACCTAGGTCTTCATAAGTAACCTCAACAATCTTTTCTTCGAGAATATCCGGTCTTTTCGGACTAATAATAAGATTTGTTTCTTCAGCTATAATGACTGCTTGTTTAGGATCTGTGTTTACAACTACAAATTGTAATCCTCCAAAAGGAAAACTTACATCCATCCCTCTTTCAAATAAATCAAATATGTCTTCAAAATTCCCGCCCATCATAGTTGTTCTTCTATTCCTTGCTCCACCTAAAGCAACCTGATCACCTTTAACAATTGCTCTTCCTAACAAACTTCTTTTAAACATCTGGGTATCACTTACTTGTATCTCAACATATTTTTGTGCAGGAGCAATTGTAACTGATTTAGCTTCCTTGATATCAACCTTTCTTATCTTTAGATATTCACCTAAACCAGTTTTAGCATTTCTTCTTAATATACCATCCATACGAATAACTGATTGACCTACATCTGTTGGATAAGCTCGGTCTATGATACCAACTGTTTTTCTTCCACCTTCTATCTCGACAATATCACCAGGTCTTACCTCTATATCATGCATTGTCTGGCTATCTATTCTAACAATTCCTCTATAGGCTTCTTCCCTTAAAGCCTCCATAACCTTTAATCTAGCTTCCTTTTTTTCCATGTTTCCGAAAGCTATATAACCAAAAAAATTAATAAACCTTTCTAATGGTTGGAATAAGTACTGGAAACAAGGATATTGATGAATTTTTAAAAGAATATAGCCTTATAACAACAATATATGGACAAGCATCTACAGGTAAAACCACATTAGCGATGCTGGCAGTAATAAATCAAACCAAACAAAAAAAGAAAGTTATATTTGTAGACACTGAAAATGGTTTTTCTTTAGAAAGATTAAAACAGTTAA
>DATDZG010000046.1:0-28493 GCA_035288805.1 Candidatus Nanoarchaeia archaeon | reverse complement strand
CTTCTTTGCTTCAAAAATCATATCAAGGGCGGGCCACTGCTTTTCTGTTAATTTTCCCTGCAGTAATTCTTTCTTAAAAGCCCTTGTTCCACAAAAGACATCTGTGAGATATTTTCTTATGATCAAAGATGTAAGCAAAGTGAAAAACTTGTTTCCAATTATATGGGGGCGAGGCATTGCCCCTTTTTCCATAGGGTAAACAAATCTTGAGGTAATAACAAAATCTGCTTCGCCATTGAATATAGGCTTTACGATATATTCTATTTCTGACGGATCAACAGTATAATCGGCATCTAATGTTATTACAACTTTACCTGTTGCTTTTTCCAGGGCTTTTAAGATGGCTCCTCCTTGTCCAAGCTTTTGATTAAAGTGGAGAACAATAAGGTTTTTTCTATTTTCTGCCAGTTCTCTTGCTAGTTTAGCTGTATTGTCTGTTCCATCATCCACCACAATGATTTCTGTATCCCATTTTAATTCCGGAATCTTATTGATGCAGGTAACGATATTCCCTTCTTCGTTATGCGATGGAATGATTATTGTTAATTGCTTAGTCTTCATTCTTATGTATATCAGGTTGTTCTGGATTAAATTCTTCTGAGAATAAAACTACATATTCTGTATCTGTCAGATGCTCTAATGTATGATATTCGTGGGGCTCTACAATAAAACAAGAACCCTCTCCTAAGTGATAAGTTGCCTCTTCATTCGTTCTTAAGTCTCTAATATGTACTCTTATTTCTCCGCTTACGACATAATGCAACTCTGAAAGAATTTTATGAAAATGATTGCCTCTTATTGCACCTTGATTTGTCCTAACATAATTGAGCTGTTTCCATAAACGGCCCTTTACAACCTCGTCTATTGATCCCCTGTAATCTGAAACGGCCACGAATGGTTTTATGACTTCCAATTAAACTCCTCTTAAAACTTTATCTTATCTATTTTCGTTGTCCGTTTAAGGATTTCTGTTCTCAAATGTGGATATTTTACCATACATTTCCTTTAAAGCATTTGAAAGTGTGTCCATTTCAAGTTTCAGTACATCTCTAATCATCGAACTATCTAATGACAAATCATGGGGGCTTAAAAATGTTTCCGGAGCATTTACTCCGCGAATTAATTTTTCATCGTAGTTGAATATTCTTGCTATGAGCTTCGCAAATTCGAACCTGCTCACTCGTTCACAACCTGCAACATGGAATAAACCAATTAATCTTTCTTCAATTATTGCCTCGAGGTGATTGCAAAAGTAAGGAAGATACGTTGGGGTGTTGTATATGTTAGTAAAAGCTTCTATGGATTTTCCTTGGGAGAATCTAGAGAGTACATAGGATATAAACCCCGATGGTTGCGTGCTGAATAATCCTGCGGTCCTGACAATGCAATCTTTATCTTGACTATACGCTTGCTCCCCGGCAAGTTTTGTTTTTCCATAGGTTGTTTGTGGATTTGGGCAATCACTTTCCGTATATCTTCCCTTCTTGCCATCGAATACGAAATCAGTTGAGATATCATAGATTTGGGTGGAAGGGAAGTGCTTTACGAGTAATTGTGCACCTAGCTCATTGATTCTTGCGGATGACGGTTTTTCTTCGCATGCTTGGGCTTTTTTTCCTGCTGCATGAATGATAATGTCTGGGCTCTCTATTTCAGCAAGATGAGCAACTTCTCTTTCATCTGTTAAATTAACACTTCTTGCACCATGCCCTGGATTTTGATATGCGATTGGAATAATGCAATATTTTTGAGAAAGATGCCATACTAATGCTGAACCCACATACCCTGAAGCTCCCGTAATCATTATTGATGTCATTTTATTTATCTGGATTTTTTTGCTGCAAGAGTGCAATAATCTTCTTTGCTTTCTAGGCTTATTCTGCTAAAATTTGCAAATTCTAAGAGTCCCTTGCAACAGGTGGAAGAGTCTTTAAACCTTTCGCAATCTTTGATTCCTAAGGTTATATCTCCCCTTACCTCGCCAATTACATATCCAAGCCACTCGTAGCAATGCTGATTGTATGTTGCATTTAGTTTTCCACATTCAAGACCTGCTTGATCTGGGTAATATCCATAGTACCATCCAAAAAACCATCCTACACCCCTGTAACATTCTGGCTTGTATTTTTCTTCGAATAAGTTACAATCTTCATCGCTTGTTAAACCTTTTTTATCAAAAAAATCCTTCTGACCAACAACCCATCCTGCTCCAAGATAGCAGGTATTCCTATATGCTTCATTGATTTGTGTGCATGTATTTATTGTGAGATTAAAATTATTTCCCCCTATTGCATCCGCTACTCCTAATCCTACCCCCTTATAGCAGCTCTCCCTATCTTCTTCTTTTTCCAGCAAAGAGCATTTATAAAAAGCTGTTTCTGGGTTTAGCTTATCTCGTGAACCAAAATTGAATCCTAGAAGGGAATAACAAACAGGTTCTGGATTAGAGTTTTTTTCAAACCCCCATTCTGATGAAGTTGAGATGAGCCCAAAGTTGACTATCACTCCCAATACTACCAGAAAAAAGAATAAGATTTTTGACAATTTTTTAAGATTGATAGAAATTTCGGAGATTCCCATTGCTAAAGTAATTATGATGAATGGGAATATGGGCATGAGGTAGCGATACTGCCTTGGGTAAACCGCCTCATCAATTACGAAGTTGCTGATTATGAATATGAAAAAGAAGGATACAATAGTGATTATGATGAACAATTGCTTTAGGCTTGCTGATGGAATACCTGCAATTCTGCACTTAAATAAGCTGGTGATTCGCGGCAGACTTTTATATGCAATGTAAAAGAATAAGATTAAGAATATACAATAGTAAGAATAATTTATTATGCTTCTTGGCAGGAGTATATCTCTAAAGTTAAAAGAGTTTGGCAAATCGTAGAGGATAAGATGTGTGAACTTTAGAAAAATCCCATATACCTTCTCTAATAAGTGAGGGCTACCAAACCCGGATGTAAATAGGCTTAATCCTTTAAAATTTGTCCTGGCATTCACATATATCCAAGGAATTAATCCAAGCAATACCGAAAACAGGAAAATGAAAAATTTGATTTTTAGAAAGAACGTTTTATCTTTAAAAAACCAGAAGAGGATGCATGGGGGAAGGATGAACAAAAAAATATTTGAAAAAAACAGCCCTAATCCGCTAAAGAAACCGAAAAGAATTAGATTTAATGTATTCTTCTCCTCGAAGTAGAACTTGAAGAAAAAGAAAAGGGCAATAAGAATAAATAAGGTAATGTGAACATGCCCGTGACCTATAAATAACTCTGAGATTGTATATGATGCAGGAGATAAAATAAATAATATTGAGGCGTATTCTGCTGTATAGCCATCAAAGAACTTTTTTAAAAATATGTAAAGGGCAATAAGCATGCTCAAAGAAACAAGGATTCCTGCGAGTAGAATCGAAAGGCTCGTTTTTCCCAGCACGATGAATAAAGGTGCTAAAAGAAAGGGTGTCATAAGGGTGTTGCCATAATTGTTTTGGTGTTCGTATTGATTATATGGCTGTTTTAGCCCCTCAAGCAATTCACTTGCTGTATTGCCAATTACACAGGCTTCTGGATCATAGGTGTCTGGTGATGTATAGATAAGAATCATCCGAGTAAGCAAAAAAAGCACGATGATTAATGCGAGAAACCTGTATTTTTTAAGCTTCATTTTCTTTCGATATGATTTTAAATATTTAAATACTCCCCTCTTGGATGAAAAACCCATTCATCTCCGTTATTATTCCTGTGCATAATGATGCTGAGCACTTGGGAAAATGTTTGGAATCTGTTTTCTCTTCTTCATACACTCTTTTTGAAGTTATTGTTGTGGATGATGCGAGCAGTGATGATGTCAATAATGTAACTGAAAAATTCCCTTGTAGATTTGCCCGGAATAAACAAAGGGTTGGTTCTGGACCCTCTAGAAACAAAGGTGCTAAACTTGCAAGAGGGGAAACTCTTGTGTTTCTCGATTCAGATTGTATTGTTCATCGTGGATGGTTATTGAGGATTGTTGAGGATTTTAGAGAGTTTAAAATAGATGCAGTTGCAGGGCAATATTCTGGATTTGTTGAAGATGCCTTTATTTCAAAATTTTCTTTTTATGAATTGCTCTTCCGGGAAGGTAGGTTGAAGCGGTATGTGAAAACCTTTCCCTCATGTAATTTCGCATGCAAACGAGATGCCTTTTTTAATGTAGGTGGGTTTTCTGAAATAGGAAGATACTCTGATGACCTTGAGTTCTCTTATCGGTTTGGCAAGAAGTATAAGATTCTCTGGGAGCCTAAGATTCATGTAAAACACCATTTTCCTTCTCGCATCAATGTTTATGCTTGCAAGCAGTTTATTTCAAGCAGGGATGATGTCCCTCTTTTTCTTGCCAACAAAAAAATGCTTGTAGATGAGACTTTTGAAGATAAGATGAATTATTTTGAGGTTTTGATAACTGCATTATTTCTCGCATCATTCTTTTTTTTATTCCTTTCCTTCAAGGCGTTTGCCCTTAGTGCTCTTGGTTTCCTTATAGCCATAGCACTCTTCAATATTCCTTTTTTTGTGTTTCTCGGCAGAAAGGAAGATTATCTTTTTGCTGTGTATAGTCTGCCTCTTGTTTATTTCAGAAACTTTATCTGGTTATTGGGGGGCTTGAGCGGTTTTGTGCTTGCTGCTGGAGGGAGAACATGAGGATTCTTCTGATTACTCCCCCCTATAGCTTTCAAGAGACATATAGCCCCTTCCTGAATAAGAGGTCTTGGTTTGACAAGGGGTTTGGATTAATCTCGGGTGTAACGCCCCCTCTTGGGATTCTTTACATTGCAGCAGCATTGAGGAAAGAAGGTCATAATGTGTTCGTTAAAGATGGTGCTTTTGAAAGCTTTCAGGATATGCAAAAAGCTCTTCGTATTCATTCACCAGAACTTGTAGGGGTGTCTGCTACCGGGTTTAGCTGGGAGCTCTGTAAAAAGATGGTTGGTCTTTTCAAGAAAGAATTTCCTGATGTCTATTTTCTTGCGGGAGGTTCGTTACCTGATGCATATAAAGAGAGATGCTTAGCTGAATGTCCTGAGCTTGATTTTGCTGCTTTTGGTGATGGGGAGCATATTCTTAGAGATTTGTGCGATGCTTTGGAAAAGCAAAGAGACTTAAGAAATGTGAAGGGACTTGCTTTTCGCTTGCATGGAAATATTGTCAGAACCCGAGAGATGCCTCTTATTCAGGATTTGGATGTGCTGCCCTGGCCTGCCCGTGACCTCATTGACTTAAAGAAATATTGTCCTGGAATTGGAAACTATCTTAAGTTGCCGAATACGACAATAATGGGCTCAAGAGGGTGCCCTTATCGATGTACGTTCTGCCATATTACTATTTTACCTTCTCCTGCCCGGTATCGCAATCCCGGGGGGGTTGCTGATGAGATGGAATTTTTAATAGGGAAGTATAAAATTAAAGATTTCTTATTTTGGGATAATGGGCTTACTGATAATAAGAAATGGATTTATGGGCTTTGTAAAGAGATTCGCATGAGGAATCTTGATGTTGTATGGTCTGGGAATGCACGGGTGGGGGCAGTGAACCTTGAGCTCTTAAAAGAGATGAAGAAGGCTGGTTGCTGGAGGTTGCTGTATGGGCTTGAATCTGGGGTGCAGAAGAATATGGACATTCTGAATAAGGGTCAGACTCTTCGGCAGGTTGTTGAGGGAGTTGCGGCTACGCATAAATCCGGGATTATGAGTTTTGGCTCTTTTATCTTTGGGATTCCTGGAGAGACTTTTCAGGAGGGATTAAAGACGATTGATTTTGCATGCAAGCTTGACCTTGATTTTGCAAAGTTCAACACTATGGGTGCGCATCCAGGGACCTTGCTGTCCAGAGAGATTGAGAAATATGGGAAGGTTGTTTCTTTCCAAGATAGTCAAACACAAGAAAAAGGAGGGTTTGTTCCTTATACTATGCGTGAAGAGGAATTAGAAAGATTAATGCATATTGCGCACAGGCGATTTTATTTGAGGGGGGAATATGTTTTAAAAAGGTTGCGAAAAACACAAGGTATTGATGCCCTGCATCAAAATATTCGGGGGGCTCTTGCATTTATGCATGCATAACATGTTTATCAATGAATTAGGAATTGAAATAAAGGAGACAAGATACACTTATCCCGTACATCGAAATAGTATATTTCTTGCGAGGCATATAGCAGAAGGAGGGTTTAAACGTGTTTTAGAGATAGGTACAGGAACAGGAGTAATTGCTGTCTATCTAGCAAAGAATGGTGCCCAGGTCACTGCAACAGATGTTTATGAACGTGTTATTGGCCATGCACAAGAGAATGCAAGATTGAACAGTGTTCGCATTCAATTGGTTTGTTCCGATTTATATACCCATGTAAAAGGAGAATATGACTGCATTGTATTCCTTACACCTTATTTCCCTTTTCGTTCATTCAGTACTCTGGCATTTCTGCTTGAAAAATCTCTTCCTTATTTCTTGGAAACAAGGATTTCTTACCTCCTTGATCGGGCTCTCCTTAATGGAAGATTTTCAAAGCCCAGAAGGATGCTGATTCAAAAGTTTTTGATGAAAGTACCTACTTATCTTTCTAAAGACGGAAGCGTTTTTTTAAGTGTGTTCAAAAGCGACATTCCATTCTTGAAAAAATTTCGTTTTCTAAGATTTAAAAGAATTTACCTTCCCTTCTTTAGTGATATTGTAGTTTTCAAAATCCAGTTTCCATTGAATTTACCAAATGTATAAAAAGATATCGGTCTTTACGTCATAATTGTGGTGTTTAAGCATGGGGGTTAAAAAATTTTTTAGAGAACATTATGAAATTTTGCTGCTTTTTCTCTTTGTGAGTGTGCTTTATACCCTGCCTTTGTTTACGCATTTTTCCTCCCTTGGGATATTGGACTGGGATATATGGCTGTTTTACAATGAAGCAGCAAGGAAAAGCATTATGGGGTTTCATCAGACTCCCTTGTGGAATCCTTATTATTGCGGAGGGAATATTCTTTTATCACATCCAGAATCCCAAATCTTTTCTCCAACATTTCTCTTTGTTTTGCTTTTTGGCACGCTTTCTGGAATTAAAATTGCTATTCTGGTTCATTTTTTTATTGGTTTATTGGGAATGTATTTTTTAGCGAGGTATTTTAAAGTATCAATGATTGCAGCGATTGCAGCTGCGCTTACTTATATGCTGAGTGCTCCTTTTGCTATGAGGATTGGTGTTGGACAGCTTAGTTATCTGGCTTTAGGATTTTATCCATTGGCATTTCTTTTCTTTCTTAAAGGGGTATATGGATTAAAGAGGTGGAGATATGCTGCTGCTTCCTCTGCACTTCTAGCTTTGGCATTCTTTACAGGCGCAATTTATGAACTTTTCTTCTTTATGTTCTTCCTTCTTATTTATAGCATTTTGAAAAGCATGTTTGAAAAGAATGCTAGAGCTATCTTTGTTGCTCTTTTTATTTTCCTGATGTTTTTTATGATTGCTTCAATCAAGTTAGTTCCTCTTCTTGATTTTGTCCATGATAATCCAAGAGCTGCTTCCTTTGCTGCGGATGAAGGAGATTCTATTGCTGATTTTTCTTATTCTGTGATGAAGTCAATGCCTGTGAGCAGATATTATGATGCTGCAAATCCTGCTCCTCCCGATGCCCCGAGATGGTGGGAGGGAAGTTTGGGAATTGGGATTGTGGGTTTGGGTTTTCTTGTTCTTGGTTTTTTTCTTTGCTGGAAGCGTGATAAAGCGTTCCTGTTTAGCGTGGTTTTTTTTATTGCTCTTTCCTTTGGAAGTAATTTTCCAATAAATTTGTGGAAGCTTCTCCATTATTTTCCGCCCTTTGATTCTTTTTACATTATTGGCAGGGTTAATGTAATTTTACTCTTTGGATTTTCTCTGCTTGTTGGATTGGGATTTTCTTGGCTGCTTGGGTGGTTTGCTTCAAGGAGATTTCAGGCATTTCTTGGAATAGTTTTTCTTGTGCTTCTTGGCGGGGGTTTATGGGTTATGAATCAACCTCTACTTTTGGATGCTGTCGCTGTTGAAATGCCTGCCTTGCAGCCTGCATCTGGTTTTTACCAAACGATTAATCTTACGAAATATCAAGGTATTTCTTCAAGCAGCCATTATCTGACGCTCTTAGAAAATAAGGGTGATTTAACATGCTTTGAGCAGATTAGGTTAGGTACTTCTGTTTCGGCAATTCCTAAAGAATCTTCTTATTATAGAGGGGAGACTTATCTTCTTTCTGGAGGGGATGCAAAGCAGATTTATTTTTCTCCCCGTAAAGTTGTTATTGAAGCAAACACTTCTGCTGGAGATGTGCTGGTTCTTAACAAAAATTACGGCAAGAGCTGGAGGTCTTCTGTTGGAGAGCCTTTTAATTATAATGGGCTGCTTGCTGTTCACGTTCCTGCAGGATTTAACATTGTAGAAATCTCTTATTTTCCAGAAATATTTCTTGTTGGGGCTTTTTTATCATTTCTTTCTCTTTTCATTATTGCCTTATTTCTCAGAGGTTGGAGAAGGGGGTTGATTTTTCTGGCAATGCTGATTTGTGTTTTATTTGCACTTTTTTACATCTATGGTGTGAGGCAGGCTGCGGAGATTCCTGATTTTTATGAAATCCTCAACAACGATTCTCAAAACTATGCTATTATTGAGCTTCCTCTTACAACCCCTCTTCCAAATGCATTCTTATTTTATATGAATTTTCACAATAAAGAAGTTCTTTGGCATCATAATAGCCAGCGATTAACCTATAAACTTTTCTTGATGAAAAAAATATTCTTTGCAGATGATGCTATTGATAGTGAGCAAGCTGGTGACATTATTATTCAGGACCCTCAAAAAAATGCTGGGTCAATTCTCAATTATTATCATGTGAAGAAAATTATTCTCCATAAAAAATGGTATGGCTCTCATGTAGACTGGTTGATTTTTTCCGGACCAAGTTCTCCTTATAATTATAGCAAGTATAAGGATTGGTATGGCAATGAACAGTATAATAAAACCAAAACTTTCCTTGATGATTCATTTCAGAAAATCTATGAAGATGGAGAGCTTATTGTGTATAATGTTCCTGGAGAAAATATTCAAGAGCCATTTATATTGATGGATAAAGGATGGTCGTGGCAGGAAAAAGATTTGGAGGGAAATACATTTAACTGGATTGGGAAAAAGGCTTCTCTAAAAATTGTTGTATTTAAACCAGAGAATAGAACCCTGCAGATTACAGCAAAATATATTTTTAGTGGTCCCAGAACTCTTCGGGTGTATCTTGATGGAGAGCGCGTGTTTGAACATGAGGTTATAGAAAAACAGCAAATCTCTATTCCACTTCTTCTCCATGAAGGAGAAAATATTATTGAATTAAAGAGCAAAGATGGATGTGAGAAGCCTTCTTCTATTTCAGAGAGTAAAGATAAAAGATGTTTGAGTATTGCACTCCAGGATGTAAAACTTGCCTAAGGTAGATTTTTAAATCATGATGATAATTGTTGAAGCATGTTTACGCGTCAAGAGCTTTCTCTGCTTAAAGAGCTTACTTTACGGGAGTTTAAATTAAGGTATCAAAATTCTGTACTCGGTTTTTTCTGGTCGCTGCTTAAGCCTTTTGCTTTGTTTCTCACCTTTTACGTTGTGCTCCAGTATTTTTTAAAAATAAATGTTCCTGATTATGCCTTCTTTCTTTTGATTGGTATTTTGTTATGGAACTTCTTTTCAGAAAGCACGACTGCTGGATTGCATGGGCTTGTTTCAAAGGGAAGCATTATTAAAAAAACATATTTTAAATATGAATTGTGCATTATCAGTGCCTGCCTTACTGCATTCATTTCTTTTCTGCTGAATTTTTTTGTTTTTTTGGTGCTCTTGGTTATCTTGAAGGGGGTTCCTGGTCTTTCGTTGTTTTATCTTCCTCTCCCTTTCCTTGAGATTTTTTTTATTTCCCTTGGATTATCTTTTTTTCTCGCGCCCCTTTTTACACAATATAGGGATATTAGCCATGTCTGGGAGATTCTTCTGCAGATTGGATTTTGGGTTACACCCATTGCTTACCCACTTGATTTTGTTCCCAAGCAATATCTTTCTTATTATCTTCTTAATCCTCTCGCCAATATTGTTGTGCATGTCAGGGAGAGTATTTTGCAAGCTCAAATTCCTTCTTTTTTTTCTGGTTTCGCAAGTTTTATATTGGCAATTGCAATTTCGTTGCTGGGGTATCTTTTCTACAACATCAAAAAAAAATCTATAGCTGAGCGCCTATGATAGAAGTTAAGAATCTTTGGAAGTCATTTCGTATTTTTCATGAAAGAGAGCCTTCAACTCTTTTCCATGGGCTCAAAGGAGTGTTTAATCCAAGAAGATATGAAGAATTCTGGGCTCTTCAGGACATTAATTTTCATGTTTCTGAGGGTGAATTTTTCGGGGTGATTGGCGAGAATGGCTCTGGAAAAACCACCCTTTTGAAACTGATTGCAAAAGTGCTTAATCCTACAAAGGGGAGTATTGTTGCGAGGGGGAGAGTGGTTCCTTTCCTCGAACTAGGTTTAGGGTTTCATGATGAATCAAGCGGGAGGGAGAATGCGATGCTTTATGGGCAGCTCTTAGGGATAAGCAAATCTGAGATGAAAAAAAATATGGATGAGCTTATTGAGTTTTCAGGCTTGGAGCAATTTATAGATGCTAAGCTCAATACCTATTCTTCTGGGATGAGGGTAAGGCTTGCCTTTTCTACAGCGATTCAGACTAATCCTGACATTTTATTAGTTGATGAGGTTTTGGCTGTGGGGGATTTGAAATTCCAAAGGAAATGCTTTGATGTGTTTAGGGAGTTTAAAGATAATAAGAGAACTATTCTTTTTGTTTCGCATGACCTTAATGCTGTTAAAAAATTCTGCGACAGGGCTATGCTTCTCCAGCAGGGAAAGCAGGTTGCATTGGATGAGCCAGGGTATATTATCGATAAATATTTTTACAGCACTTTTCAGGAGCCTTCTTTTTCCGAGGGGCGAGAAGCACTTAAAGGAAAAAGTGTTGACTTTCGGAAAAAAAACAACATGCCTGATTTTGAGAGGATTGAGGATTTGAAAAAAATTGTTGGTGTGAGATGGGGGACACGCGAAATTGAAATCACTCAAGTTGATTTGTTTGATAAGTTCGGCAAGAAAACTTCTGTTTTTGCTACAGGGGACTCTTTAAAGATAAGGATACATTATAAAAAACATAAAGATGTTAAGAATCCTGTCTTTGGCATTGGTGTTTTCTATAAAGATGGGGGGCATTGCTTTGGTACAAATACTGAAGTAGAGAATTATTCAATGCCTGGATTACGGGAAAGAGGGTTTATTGAATGTGTTATTCCTAGGCTGAGCATGTGGGGGGGAGACTTTTACTTAAATGTCATGGTGCATGATGCTCATCATTATCATTATGACTGGCATAATAAAATGTATATGTTCAAGGTTATAAAAGCTAATAACCATGAGCAGGGATTGTATAACCTGGAGTGCAAATGGAAGCTTTCAAAGTAGAAAAACCTTGTTTAGAAAACCCTGCCTGGATTGTGTATTTTCCGACAGATGATTGCAATTACAAATGCAAGCATTGTTTTCTTGAAAATAAGCCTGACAAAAATGAAATGACTTATGAAGAGATTATGAAGATTTTTTCCTCTTCTAAATTTCTTAAACATACCCGAATTGGAATTTCAGGGGGGGAGCCTTTTTTAAGAAAGGATATTGTTAAAGTTCTTTCTGGAATCTCGCATCTTGGATATAATCTCGAGATTACGACAAGCGGAGGTTTTCCAGAACGCGTCCAGCAATTCCTGCTTCAGGCTGATTGTTCGAAAGTGGATATTGCTATTTCAATTGATGGATTAAAGGATGTTCATGATAAAATTCGTGGCAGGGGAGCATTTGGGAAAGCAATGAAAACATTGGAGATTGTAAAAGAGAGTGGAGTGCATCTTTTCCAGGTAAACACTGTGATTCAAAAGACAAATATGCATCAGCTTAAAGAGATAAGAACTTATTTTTCTGGTTTGGGTGTAAAGTACCATTTTTTCATTCCACTTTTAAGCACCTCAAATAAGCGGGTTGCTTATACTGATGCGGAGATAGAGAAAATGCTGCCTTACATACATTATCGGTTTGATCTCAAATATTTGCTTACTCGGGGAAACTTTCGAATCAAGGATTGCCATGCTGGACAGAATACCTGCTTCATCGATCCTATGGGAAAGGTGTATTCCTGCTTGACAGGACAAAGGTTTTTCTTTCCGAGAAAGAATTATTTTATGGGGGACTTAAGAAAATTGGATTATCAGTTTGATGAGCTTTGGATTTCAGAGCAGGCAAATCAAGCAAGAAAGGATGTCAAGAGATGCGAGGGATGTTATAATGGATGTGAGGTTCATAGGGAAAAGAGCTTTTATTTTCTTGATGATAACATTGATTGGGACGAGGTGAGAAAAATATGGGGGAATTTTTAGAAGAGAATAATCCTTGGCTAGAGATTTCAAAGATTGAATCTTTGGTGAAGAAACGCATAAAAGAACGTGAAGATAAGAGGGTGGAATATTCTTTACCTGCTCCTGAATTCGTAACGATTCCTTTGCCAAAATCTTCTGATCTTTTTTCAATAGCGGATATTAATGTTCCAAGGGTTATTACCTCTCATCGCCGTGTTGTAGGACCTTCGCTGGTCAGGATACGGCTGCTGCTGGAGGAAGAGATGAGGATGTCTTTTGAGCCTATTATTCAAAAACAAATTGAATTCAATAAGAGAATTCTTGAGCATCTAAATAATGAACTGCAAGGGCATCATGAGTTTGATATTCATCTTCGGGAGCGTGTTGAAAGGGCTGAGAGATTCATTGAAGAATGTAATATACAAATAAATCAGAATGTGAAGGAGATTTTTCGGCTTCAGCAGATGCTTAGGAAGGCTGGGAAGAAAAAATGAATATTGGCCAGCTTACCCCCTGCATGACAAAAAAAGGAGATGCTATTAGCAATTATGTTCTTGAGATTCGTGAGATTCTCATTAAACAGGGTTTAGAATCCTGTGTCTATGTTGAAAATAGTGATTTTGGTTTTTCCTCTTTTATTAGGTCTTTTCGTGATTGCAAACCTAGAAAGGATGATATTGTTATTTTTCATGCTTCAACCTCAAGCCCTTTAACAGGTTTTTTTAAAGAGCTTGACTGTAAAAAAATAATGATTTACCACAATTCTACGCCGGGGCATTTCTTTCAGGGGATTAATGAAAGAATTGCAATATTACTTGAAAATTACCATCGGGAACTTGCCTCGCTTATTGGATATGTCGACTGTGTATTATGCGATTCTGAGTTTAATAGACAAGAGGTTGAAAAAATGGGCTTTGCAAATGCTGTAGAGAGCCCGATTTTTTTGCGTTTTGAACGGCTTCGAAATGCCAATCCTGCGCTGCTCAAGAGGTTACAGGATGGATTTGCAAATATTATTTATGTTGGAAGGATTATCCCCAACAAGAAAGTTGAAGATGTCATCAAGGTGTTTTATTATTATCAAAACTTTATCAATCCTCGGTCGAAATTATTTCTGGTTGGAAACCTCTCTGAGGATACTAAGGCTTATTATGATTCTTTAATCAAATATATTAAGACCCTTCAGTTAAAAGAGGTTTATTTTACAAATAGCGTTTCTGATTCTGATTTGGCTGCATATTATCAATCTGCTCAGGTATTCCTGATGATGAGTGAGCATGAAGGAATGTGTTTGCCTCTTTTAGAAGCTATGAGTTGTGATGTTCCTGTTATTGCTTACCATGCTGCGGCTATTCCCTTTACTCTTGGAAATGCCGGGGTGCTAGTTAAAAACAAAAACCCTCGAGTGGTTGCCGAGCTTATAGACCTTATTCTCCAGGATAAATATCTCAGGAAAAAGATTCTTCAGACTCAAAAAGAAAGATTGCAATATTTTGAGCCTGAAAGATTAAAGAAACAATTCCTCGAGCATGTCTGTAAATTAAGAAACGTTCCGATTATTCGCAAAACAGAGAAACATCAACCTCCACAATTTATTCAAAAATTAAAGATGTCATTTTCATTGAAAAAGCATTCTAAGAATGGAAATCACAATAGCTACTCTTACTTATTTCAGCATCCTGAATCTCTAAAGGAAATAAAAATGATTTACATTCAGCCTAAAGGTGTGGGGGATATTATCATGTCAACCCCTATCTTAAGAGAGTTAAAAATGAAGTATCCTTTTGCTTTGCTTGATTTTGCTGCAGAAGATAATTGCAAGGAGATTATCGCTGAAAATCCAAATATTAACCAAATATACTCTTTTCAAAATCTTCCAAACTTGCAGGAATATATTTTGGTTTTTAGACCTTATCTTAAAACACAATATATGGTTGACTGGCAGAATACCGGGATTCATATTGTTGATTTGTATGCAAAGCTTTGCGGGGTTAATTTAAAAAATTATCAGACTGAGATTGTTCCAAAAAAGGTTGATCTTCGGAAATTTGGAATACCTGAGGATTATATCTGCCTGCATACTGAAAGCTCGTTAAAATATAAAGACTGGCCTTATTTTAACGAGCTGATTAAAAAACTCAAGGATAAATTTAATATTGTGGTTATTGACCAGCAGCAGCATTTTAAGAATACTATTCAGCTTCCCACCAATCTTACTCTGAGGGAAAAGGCTTATATTGTCAGCAGGAGTAAAATGCTCATCGGGGTTGATTCTATGGGGATTCATATGGCTTGCGCATTTAATATTCCAACAATTGCTTTATATGGGAATACTTTACCTGAGTTGTGCAAGCCGTTGCCAAACGAGAATTTAATAACGCTTGTTCCAAGAAAAAGATGTACAGAAGGTTGGCATCATTCATGCAAGGAAGGGCAATATTGCATCTGGAGCATCTCTGTTGAGGAAGTTTTAAAAGGTATTGAGAGGATGATGCTAAAATGAAGGACATCGTGAATAAAATATTAAGCAATGAGGAGATGGCAAAGACCTCTTTGGAACTTAAAAACCAGGGGAAGAAGGTTGTGATGGTAAATGGAGTTTTTGATTTATTGCATGCTGGACATATTGGCTTTCTAAGAGCTGCGAAGGAAAAAGGGGATGTGCTTATTGTTGCTACCAATACAGATGCGTCTGTGAAAACTTATAAAGGAGAAGATAAGCCTGTTATTCCTGAAAGGGAAAGGGTGTTGATCCTTGCCTCTTTGTTTTTTGTTGATTATGTTACTTTATTTGAAGAGAGTAAAGCTTTAAGGATTATTGAAGAGATTAATCCTGATATTTTAGTCAAAGGCATCAGACCTGACCCAGAAAGATTAAAAGAAGAAATCGCTTTGATGAAAGAATTAGGCGGGAAGGTTGAGCATATTCATAATCTAGTAACAACTTCAACAGGGCAAATTATTGATAAAATAAGAGGGATAAAAAGTGGCTAGGGTGTTATTTATTGTCCAAGATTTTGTGATTGAGCCTCTTGGGTTAATGTCCTTGGCTGCGGTGCTTAAAGCAAATAATCATCATGTTGAATTATTAAAGATTAATTCTAAGCATGCTGAACCCTGGGCTGCGAGAACTGATGACGAAATTCTTTTTTATGCTGAAAAGTTTGCACCGGATATCATTGTTTATAGCATTACTACAGGTATGCATAGATACTATGCCGAGATTAATTTAAGATTAAAACAAAAACTTTGTTTTCTTGCTGTCTTCGGCGGGATGCATGCTTCATTCTTTCCTGATTTTATCAATGAAGAAGGTGTTGATGTTATTTGCAGGGGAGAGGGTGAGGAAGCAATTGCTGAACTTGCAAATGCTCTTGCTGAGGAGAAAAGCATTGTAGGAATTAAAAATTTGTGGGTGAAGGAAAAAGGCAAAGTATTTCAAAATCCTCTCCGCCCCCTAATAGCAGATATTGATAAGCTTCCTTTTCCTGAAAGGGGGTTGATTTACCGCTATAAATCGTCGAGGGATAATCCTATTAAAAATTTTATTACAACAAGAGGTTGCCCTTATAAGTGCAGTTACTGCTTTAATGATGGATTTTATACTATGTATGGTCTTGCAAATCGAAAACTTGTGCGCTCAAGGAGTGTAAAAAATGTTCTTGATGAAATTCAGGTTGTTAAGGGGAAATATCCTTTAAAGCTGGTTTATTTTCAAGATGATATTTTAAGCCTGCATTCAGATTTTTCTTCTTTGATGGAGAAATATTCTAAAGAGATAGGTGTGCCTTTCCATGCGCATATGCGCCCTGATTTAATCAATGAAAGAATTGTGAATCTCTTGGCAAAAGGCGGATGTTTGAGCATTACTATGTCCTTGGAATCTGCAAATGATTCAACAAGAAATCTCTTGAAAAGAGGGTTGACTAAAGAGCATGTGTATGCTGCTTCAAAGCTGCTCCATAAATATGGGATTAAATTCAGGCTTGAGAATATGCTTGGTCTGCCTGGGGAAACGCTTAAAGATTGCTTTGGCACTCTTGATATGAATATTCGATGCAAGCCAACCATAGGATGGGCTTCTCTCTTTCAGCCTTATCCTGGAACTGAACTTTTTAACTATGCAAAGAACAATAACCTTTTCACAGGAGATGTAAATGAATTTAATTACTCCTTCTTTGAGGATAGTGTTTTAAAGCTTGAGCATAAAAGAGAAATAGAGAACCTGCAGAAGTTATTTCCTTTAACTGTGGCATTTCCGTTTTTAAGACCTGCTACCAAGCAGATTATTAAGCTGCCCCCTAATTTCTTGTTTAGATTTGTCCACAATTCGTGGAAGAATTATCTTTATCAACATAAGCTCTATAAGGCTGCATCATCTTGAATTCTGCCTCTTCCCGGATGAAACTTCCCATAGGAAATTATAAAAGATGGCTGCTCTTTATTTATTTCATGGTCACTATGAAGCATCCTCTTTACATCATGTTTAAGAGAAAGAAACAAATGTTGAAAAAATGTTTTCAACTTCTCCAAAAAGCTGGGGTGTTTCTTTCCTTATTGGTTAATAGCCTGCTCCTGAGCTTGATTTATTTTTCTGCTGTTGGGCTTACCTCATTTGCTGCAAAGATAGCAGGGAAGAAATTTTTAGATACGCAGGTTTTAAAGAATAAACATACCTATTGGAAAAATGCTGCATTGCAAGAGACCTCTCTTGAGGGATTTCAGAGGATGTTTTGAGGTAAGATGTACATCTTAGGTTTAAGCTGTTATTTTCATGATGCTTCTGCAGCTTTATTAAAAGATGGAGTGATTGTTGCTGCTGCTGAAGAAGAGAGATTCACCAGAAAAAAACATGATGCTTCATTTCCTATGCATGCTATTGATTACTGCTTGCAAAGCCAAAACATTACAATTCATGATGTTTCTTATATTGGGTTTTATGAAAAGCCCCTGCTCAAATTTGAGAGACTCCTTTCCCAGCATCTTCATTCATTTCCTTTCAGCCTCAAAACATTTATTCTGTCTATGCCCTCCTGGCTTCACGAGAAGCTAAGAATAACCCATGCGATTCGGAAGCGGCTGCATTACAAAGGAGAAGTTTTATTTATCGAGCACCATTTTGCACATGCTGCTACTGCATTTCTTTTAAGCCCTTTCAAAAATGCTGCGATTCTTACTCTTGATGGTGTTGGTGGCTGGACAACTACCTCTTATGGTGTAGGGAAAGGCACCTCTATTCGCCTTCTCAAAGAGCTAACATTCCCTCATTCCCTTGGCTTGTTTTATTCAACAATTACTGCGTATCTTGGTTTCGAAGTCCATGATGGAGAGTACAAAGTTATGGGGTTAAGCGCGTATGGATCATCGGAGAGGGATAAAAACATCTTTTATGAAAAGCTTAAGAACGTGATTGATATCAAAGAAGATGGGAGCTATCAGATGGATATGGAATATTTCCAATATCACTATTCTGATCGGATGCCTTCACAAAAACTCTGCGAACTCCTCGGTGGGTCTGTAAGAAAGCCTCAGGATAAGCTCATGCAGAGGCATAAAGATATCGCTGCGGCAGTACAAATGATTACTGAGGATGTTGTGATGAACATCCTTCATCATGTGCATACTGCTACGGGATGTAATGTGGTTGTTCTTGGCGGGGGGGTAGCTTTGAATGGCGTCTGTAATGGGAAAATCCTCAAAAAAAGTCCCTTCAGAAAAATCTGGATTCCCCCAGCACCAGGAGATAGTGGAACCAGCATGGGTACTGCTTCCTACATTTATCACTCTGTTCTCGGGCATCAACGGATTTCTTCTCTTCGGCATGCTTTCTTGGGGCCTTGTTACTCCCGCGAGGTTATTCTGGAACTCCTTGAAAAAAAAGGGGTACTCTTTCGTGAGTTTACTGATAAGCAAGAACTTGTAGACTATGTGGCAAACCTGATTTACAATGATAAAATTGTTGGATGGTTTCAAGGAAGAATGGAAATGGGTCCTCGAGCACTCGGAAATAGAAGCATTCTGGCAAATCCCTGCAATTCCCGCATGAAGTCTGCTATAAATCGTCGCGTTAAGCATCGTGAATCTTTTCGGCCTTTTGCCCCTGCAGTTTGCAGTGGAGATGCGTCACGCTATTTTGACAGCGATTTTCCATTGCCTCCTTCATCAGATTTTATGGCATTTGTTTACCCTACTCAGAAGAAATGGTTTGGAAAAATTCCGGCGGTTTTGCATGTTGATGGCTCTGCGAGATTGCAGAGCGTAAGAAAGAAATACAATCCTCTTTTTTATGATCTTATTCGCTCTTTTGAAAAGCTTTCTGGATTTCCCATGCTATTAAATACCTCTTTCAATGTGGCTGGTGAGCCTCTTGTTTGCAGCCCATCTGATGCTCTTCAATGCTATCAGCGCACAAAGATTGATTATCTCGTCCTTGATAGGTTTTTGATTGGAAAGAATGGTAACATTTTTAAGTGATATCATTTTTGATATTTTGTGGCAAATCGTCCTCTCCTTATTGAAGTATGGTATTTTCTGCGCGTTAGAAAAAAATGGTGGTTACTTCCTCTCCTGATTATGCTCTTCTTGGTTGGATTATTGATTCTTCTTGGTCAGAGCAGTGCAGTATCCCCTTTTATCTATGCTTTGTTTTAAATGCGATTCAATATGTTAGATGAGCTGTTCCTCTTTCATGTATTTGTATATGGCTTCTCCTGCTATTTTGTGTGCAAGTGCATTTGGATGACCATCGTGGTTCTTGCTACCCGGGTTGACTGAGAGCTCTCCTTGTGGGTATTGCTGATAGTATTCTCCTAAGTCTATCACATAAAATTTATGCTGCTTTCCAGCTTCGGCGATTTGTTTATGAACCTCTTTGAATGGATACTTGCTATAATTCATAAAATCAAGCTCTGGGAATATCACTATGATGACCTTAAGATTATTCTGCTCTGCCAGCTGCTGTATTCTTTGGAATTGTGCTTGTGTATTTTTCCATGTTAGTGAGTCTGGAGCGTGCAGGTTTTCGATAGCATTTTTTCCATTAGCATATTTCTGGAAAAAATTGTCATCGATTCTATTTGCAAGAAACAGCAGAAAATTTGATTTTTGAGTTATTTTATGTGTTATTCTCCCAACAGTTGTGTTTGCTTTAACATTCAATAATTTTCCTTTCGGATACGCTGCCCTTGTAGCATCGAAAAGTTCTGGATTGCATAGTTCAATATGCTCGCATCCTGGATCTGCTGAGGTGTATCCGATAATAATTATATCTGGGTTGAAGGAGATAACTTCAGATTCAATTTTGCTTTCTTCCTCCATGGTATTTAAGCCTGGCATCCCAAAATTCAGCACTTCGTAATTCTTGCTTCTATCTTCTTTCAGCATGGATTCAAGAACGTTCTCATAGGTTTGATTCAATTGGACTCCCCATCCAAAAGTGTAAGAATCCCCCACTGCAGCTATCCTTATTGTATCTTGGGATTTATTTTTTCCATATTCATAATCTCTTAATCCAAGAGTGTTAATGTGTATCGGGATGTAATGTGCTGAGCAATCGGTGTCTGGAACCCATTCCCAAAAAAGATTTTTGTTTTCAGATTTTTTTATACAATGTTCCAGAGATTTTCCATCTAATTCAGGGTCAGCCTGTGTTTCAAGAAAACGGATTATTCCTTCTCCTGCCAAGAGGAGTATAAGAAAGGTTATTATCAGCAATGCAAAATTTGATTTATTTCCCGCCACAAATGTCTGCTTTTTCTGATTGTCAGGGTCCATATGAGCTTGCACAAATGTTTCCTTATAAATGTTTATATGCTTTTATCTCTACAGCTGCCCAAAAATAAGGAGAGTTTAATAGTGTGGTTGCACAAGTGTTAAATATGTTTAGGATATTTTTTATTTATGAAAATCTACCTAACTTTTGATGTTGAGGAATGGGTGCTGCCTGAAGATTATAAAGTTGAGAGCAATCATAATAACAATCTTGAATTTGCTGATAAAGGGTGTATGAAACTGCTGGACCTTTTGCAGAAGCATGAAATAACATCAACTTTTTTTATTACTGGATATTTTGCTGAAAGAAAAAAAGAACTTGTGAAAGAGATTGCATCTTGCGGGCATGAGGTTGCTTCCCATGGTTACAAGCATGTAAGCTTCTCTTCTTTGGATAAGAAAGGAGCAGAAGACAGCATCTTTAGCTCAAAACATATTTTATCAAGGATGGCTGGGAAACAGATTAAAGGGTTTAGGGCTCCGAATTTTTCTTTTTCTCCTGAAATGTTTCAAGCTCTTTTGAAATCTGGATACAGGTATGATAGTTCAGTTCATCCAGCGATTGTTCCCGGGCATTATTACAATGTGCGTGCTTGCTTAGAGCCTTATTATCCTCTGAAAGACAAAAAGCTGATTGAGATTCCACTCTCTGTATTTCCTGGATTAAGAATGCCTCTCTCCTGGGTCTGGATGAGAAACATTGGAACTTGGCTGACAGCATATGGAGTTAGCAGGAATCTAAAGAAAAGAGATGCTGCTCTTTATTTCCATACATGGGAGTTTGTACAGGTTCCTCGTGTTAAAGGGATTCCTTTTTATATCCGGAGAAATACCGGGGAAAGGTTCTTAAGAATGTTCGATAAGTTTATAAGTGGGTTTGAGGATTGTGAATTTGGGAGATTGGAAGAGTTTGTAAAATGAATATTCCTTCAACAAAAATTTATTTTCCTGAAGATGACAGAAGAGCAATTGCCAGAGAACTTGACAATATTCTTGCTTCTGGGAATTTAACCCTCGGTAGAAAAGGGGAGGAATTTGAAAGGGCTTTTGCTGGGTTTAATAATGCTGAGTTTGCTGTTGCTGTAAGCAGCGGGGCTTCTGCATTAGAGATTATTTTAAGATGTGTTGATGTGCAGGATGCTGAGGTTATTGTTCCTGTTAATACTTCTGCTGATACACCTCTTGCAGTGATGCATGCTGGTGGAAAAATAAAGTTTGTTGATTGTGATGAAACATTTTGTGTTGATGTTCAACAAGTGAAAAAGCTGATTACTAAAAAAACAAAAGCTGTTATTTTGGTGCATATTGGGGGGTGGATTCATCCTCGGATTGGGGAACTTCAAAATATTTGCCAGAAGAATAATATTGCTCTGATTGAAGATGCGGCGCATGCTCATGGCTCATCACTTTATGGAAAAAAAGCTGGAAGCTTTGGTATTGCTGCATCATTTTCATTCTATCCCACAAAGGTCATGACTTCTGGCGAGGGGGGAATGATACTTACCCTGGATAGAGCATTGGCTGAGAAAGCAAAAAGATTAAGAGATAGAGGAAAGCCGGAGTTTCACTCCTCAATCAGTATTGAGAATGGCTCAAGCTGGAGGATGAGTGAAGTGCATGCTCTTCTTGGAATTTTCCAGTTGAGAAGATTAAAAAAATTTGTTGAAAGCAGGAGGGAGATTGCAGCATTTTATGACAAGGAGCTAAAGAAGACGGAGAAGATAAAACCTCTTCTTCAAAATTCGCAATCGAATTATTACAAGTATATTGCTCTGCTAGATGATGATGTTAAAAGAGTCTGGTTTAAAGATGAGATGAAAAAAAGAGGAGTTTCACTCGGCGGGGAAGTTTATGCTGTTCCTTGTCATCTGCAGCCTGTTTTTCAGGAGATTGGGTATAAAAAAGGTGACTTCCCTGCTGCAGAATATCTTAGCGAGCATCATGTTTGCCTTCCTCTTTTTCCTGTTATGAAAGCTGAAGAATACAGATATGTTATTGAAACTCTTAAAGAGGTTTTGGAGAATAATAAATCTGGTGATGGAAAATGAAGATTGCTGTGGTTGGGGGTTCTGGATTCATTGGAAGTCATCTTGTTGAGGGGCTATTAAAAGAGGGGCATATTGTCAGGGTTATTGATAAGGAAAAGCCTTTTCAAAATAAAGTTAAACATGATTGCGTTGATATTTTAAACTACCCTCTATTGGAAAAGAGTCTTAATGATGTGGAGGTTATTTATCATCTTGCTGCTCACAAAGATGCAAATGCTGGGGCTAATCAACCTTTGAATTTTTTCCAGACCAATGTAAACGGCACGTTAAATGTTTTAGAAGCTGCACGCAAGCAGGCTATAAAAAGAGTAATCTTTGCAAGCTCTGTCTGGGTGTATTCTGCTGCATCTGGAGAAAGAGTTTCTGAAGAAACCCCGCTGGAGATTTTAAAAGCTAATCATCCCTATACATTGAGCAAGATTCTTTCTGAAGCATATATTAGGAAGTATCATGAACTTTTTGGACTTGACTATACTATTTTAAGATATGGTGTAACGTATGGAGCAAGGGCAAAACTCCATGGATTGGTGCCTTTGTTTATACAAAAAGCCATTAAAAATGAGCCTGTTGTTATTTTTGGGAATGGGAAACAAAAGAGAAGTTTAATTTATGTAAGAGATATTGCTGCTGGGAATATTGCTGCGTTACAAGATGCTGCAAAAAATAAAACTTATAATATTGATGGAAATAAATCTGTAAGTGTTAATCAATTCTTAGAGGTTCTTGAAAAAGTTATTGGAAAGAAAATCAATGTAAATTATCAACAAGCTCGTCAAGATGATTATCCTGGCAAGCAAGTGGATATAGAAAAAGCAAGGAAAGAATTACATTGGATGCCTGAGACGGGGTTAGAGGAAGGGATAAAAAAGTATCTGCATTCTCTTTCCTCATGATTACTTTTGTCCTTCCTATATATAACGGTGCTCATCTTGCAGAAAGAAATCTTAAGAGATTATGCTGGTTCTTAACTACTCAATGTGTTGAGGGGTATGAAATTCTTCTGGTGAATGACGGTTCAACTGACAATCTTGAACCTGTTGTGTCTGGGCTGTTTTGTAAAAATGTAAGACTTATTGGTTATCCAAAGAATAAGGGAAAAGGTTATGCGATTAAATACGCTGCAAATTTTGTGAGTGGAGATATAGTGGTAATGATGGATGCTGATTTGCCTACGCAAATTGATTTACATGTTCTTTATGAAATTTTACATAACACTAGAGAGGATGTAATTGTCATTGGCTCAAGGTATCTTTCCGGGGCTCTTGTTAAAAGAAAGCTGAGCAGATTCTTGCTGAGCAAAACTTATTGGTTAGTTCTCAAAATATTGTTTCCTTCTCTGGAGATTAGAGATACTGACTTTGGATTAAAGGCGTTTACACAAGATAATTTTATTGCCCTCAATAAAAATGTTAGAGAGGAAAGATGGTCGTGGGATTTGGAATTGTTATTGCTGGCGAGAAGAAAAGGGATGAAGATCAAAGAGGTTCCTGTTTCCTGGGAGGAGGATGAGGATTCTACATTCGGGGGATTTAAAGGACCTTTGCAGCAATTTATCACGACTGTTCAACTGCGGATGAGATATTAACTCTATAGATGTATTCCTGGTTGTTATAGATTTCCTCGAGGTAACTGCAGTTTATCTTTTCTCGGGAGAGCACATAAGTAATGTTATACTGATTTAGAATTTCTTTTTTTTCTTTGCAGCTTCCCTGATAAAATTTTTGAACTTTCTCCTGATTTCCTCCCAAGAGGTTTCCTTTTGTAAGACCAATCAATTTGTGAGAGGTTATAATTGAAACTGCTGATGATTGCGGGAGTGGCACTATGATTGTTGCTTGAGGGAATTGTGCTAAATACTGCAGGGCTTTATAATCCTGGTCTTCCAATACATGGTAAAGCCCGGTTTCAGGAGTGGAATCATAGTAGTTCCAAAAGGCTGCTATGAAAACTAGGATGATTAGAAGAGCTATGAGTATATTTTTTTTATGCTTCTTCCCGTTTATATGTTTGATTCTGTCAATAAGGAAAGACAAACCTAATGCAGAGAGGGGTGCAAGACTGATTAATGAATAATACAAGATTCTTTGATAGGGAAAAAGGACTGAAAATCCGAAATTCTGGAAGAGGAAAATAAAGCCTGATGTAAGAACAAACCAAACAACCCAAAACCTTAGAGGCTTTTCTTTTATTGCAGGATAGAGCCCCAGAACAGCGAGAGAAAAAGGGACCAAGCCGTATATCTGTGGGAGGGTGTATGAAATCTCAAGATAACCCCATCCCTTTTCAAGAATGAGCCAGTCCTGAAGCATTGCCAGGAGATTTGCAGTGGTGGTTTGCTTAAATAAGAGAAGAGAAATGCCAAAGAGTGCAAGCATGAATAAAATTAGAAAAAATGCGCTTTTCCATTCTTTTGAGATTAAGAAGAAAATGAAGATTATGATTGCTACAAAAACGGCAGAAAGAGGATGAATAAGTGCTAAGATGGAAAGTGTAATCAGCCCTAGAATAAAAAATAATTTTTTTCCATCTTGCAGGTGTTTTGCCATGAGAAATAGGAATAAAAAGATAAAAGGGATTGCAAGGGTAAAGGGGGTAAAGAACCATAACCCTCCTATATTTGTGTTGCTCCTCATGCTTGCAAAAAAGAGCAATGTAAAAATGCTCACTGAAAATTTTTTTGTGAGCAAATGCATGAGATGAAAAAGAATGAATGCTGAGATGACTGCAAAAATTGCTGGAAGAAATTGATAGACAAAGATTGTATTTTGCTTGAAAATGTAAAAGATTATTGCGAGAAAAATTGTGAACCCTGGCTCAAAGTTTCCCACTTTCGGCTCTTCTGGGAGATATGGATGGGCTCCAAGGGATTTTCCTTCGAGCCATGCTTTTGCTCTTGCAAGATGCTGATATTCATCCACATGCAAGGGATAGTGATATGAAAAATGTGGGCTGTATATCAGGAGAAAAACCCCTAATAATGCAAGAACCAGAATGACTTTCTGAAGGGGATTGAGACGCATATGTTTAGTGGGAGGAGAAACTATTTTAACCTTCTGGGAAAAGGAAAGCTTTATAATTACTGACATATACATCTTTATTGAGCAATTTATGTATAAATAAACTTATTAATACAGAAAAATAACTTATTTATATAGAATTAATATCTTACATGTATAGAATTAAAAATAAGAAATTAAGGAAAAGAGGCGATTTAACGAGTTCTCAACATCAATCTGAACAATTGGCTCTGCTCATAAAAGAACAGGGAATAACCCCTCAAGATTTAGCTAAATTTTATCAGATTAAGCGGCTCTTTGAGCAGACAGTAGAGATTCATCCTGAAGATGCTGCACCTTTTGAGAAAAAAGGGGTTGATATTCCTGTTTCGATTTTTTCTGGAGAGCTGAGCGGGTTAGAAACAGTTGTAAAATATCTCATTGAAAATAAAGGATTACGCCATCGCGAGATTGCTCTTTATCTTAAGAGAAGTGAAAAAACAACATATCAAGCTTACAAGTTTGCACGGAAGAAGTTTTCTGGAAAATTTATTGTTACCTCTCTTACCCCTTCCTTTCCTCTCAAGATTTTAGCACAACGCAACCTTGGTGTGCTTGAATCTATTGCCAAATTCTTGCATGAAAATAACAAACTTGGATTTAGTGAGATTGCCAGATTATTGCATCGCGACCCAAGAACAATCTGGACTGCATACAAGAGAGCTCAAGAAAAATCAATGGAGAGATATGGCAAGAGAGCATAAAATCAAACTGCTGAAGATGAGGAATGGTTTGATTAGAGAGATTGCTCTCTGCAAAGCTTACAAAGAAAAGACCATTAGATTTGTTGATAACCTGAATGAAGAACATAGAAGAGGCTGGATTAGCGAGGAAAGTTATAAGAAAAAGATTGATAAAGTGTTTACTGGAAAGCATCCTGAATCCTGGGTTAAGTATTATGAGCATAAAATAGTGTGTGTGCAGAGAAAACTTGATGAAATTAATACTTCCCTCGAAGATAAGAAAGAAAGGGTTGAAAAAGTATTTGAGCCAAGGTATTTGATGATATTCTTGGCATTGTTGATGCTTACAGGGGTTCTTCTGTACTCCCATCAATTTGAATTTGGTCCTACTGGATTTGTTATTGGAGAAGGGGCTGTTAATCGAACAGGATTCAATATTAGCGAGCCTATTGGTGGAAATGTAACGATTGTGGTTAAACAGGGAGATGTGATTCCTAATTCAAGCTGGGTCAATGTAAGCTTCCTGAATTACAGCAATTACAGTATTAGCATGTATGAGTTCCTATTAGCATCGTATTATCCTTGTGATGCAAACTCAACGACAACTGAGCCATTTACCGATACTGATGCTGCAAGGAATTGGGAAGGCATCATTGGTTATGGCTTTGCTTACAATAATAGTGTAGAGTGTGCTGCTAAGGGCAACTTTACTGTACCTCTTGAAAGGTTATTCCCAACAGGCTTGCCTGCACCGGCTCTTGGGGGAGTTTACTGGGTTGTATTGAATGCTTCTATGAATGATACGAATGAAACTGTTGTTTATAATGCAAATCCTGTATATGTTGGCAATTGGCTGACTGTTAACTTGACAACTCCTGCTCCATTTGGTACATTGGATGCTGAGAAGAATATGAGCTTACAAGTGAATGTAACTGTCTTCTGCAATGGGAGTGTTGGAGGGAGTTGTGGACAGGTGAATGGAACAATTAATTATAATCTTACTGGCACAAGACCTGATACGCAGATAAATACCACAATCGGCAACAAACCTTTCTTCAGTCTTCAAGGGAATCTTACTTGCGGCGTTTTGGTTGAAGGGGGTTTATGTCAGCTTAACTGGACTATCAATGCAACTGGTAATGTAAGCAGTAGGTTTATGATTGATGTAAACTTCACAACCAATGATTCAAGAGTAAGGATTAATAATACTTATAACTTCAGCATCGTCATTGTTGATACTATCCTGCCTAACCTTGGTTATCTTGCTCAAACTCCTGCAAATAATACCAATACCTCTGTTAAGAGCATTTATGTTAATATTTCAGTCAGAGAGCTCAATGAATGGAATGTTACATTCACATTGGTAAATACCTCTGACACTGTGAATAAAACCACCTGGACTTTTGGTAATTACATAAGAGAGTTTAATCATACAAGCAGTTTATTAAATAATGTTACACACTGGTATAATGTTACTATATGTGATGAGGGTGGGAATTGCAATACCACTGATACAAGGACAGTTAGTATTGACAATGTTGGACCGACTATGACAAGTGTATTGATTAATGCTACATCAGATGTTGATATTAATACTTTTGTCAAGTTGAATGCTTCTGTTACAGATTTGAGTATTTCAAATGTTACCTTAGAGGTTGACCCTCCTTCTTCAGATGCGTATAATGTCACTCCTACAAGAGCTGCGAATGGGATAGAATATTACAATAGCACTATTAAATTAACGCAAGCAGGACAATGGGTGTTCAGGTTCTACTCAAATGATACTGCAGGGAATAATGCTACAAGATTTGCTTCTGATGGCGGTGGCAATTTGTATATTAATGTTATAGGTGGGAATACTGCTCCAAGAATTCATAATGTTACTAATTACACCCTTCCTTCTGGAGGATCTTATGCTCCTTTAGAGGGAGATGTAAGATTATTCAGCTTTACATTTAATGCTACCGATGCTGAGGGAACTTCTGACTTAAATCCAGCAACAGCTAGAATGGAGTTTAATTATTCTGGAGAGCCTTTAAGAAGCAATTATTCCTGCTCTCAGCTGCTTGATGATACTGCTACCAATACAATCATGTTTAATTGCAGTATTGAAATGTGGTATTTTGATATTCCAGGAGGATGGACAATTAATGTTAGCGTTGCTGATGATGCTGGAGAGATGGCAACAAATACCACAACAAGCTTTGTTTATACATCCTTAACTGCAATGAAGATGAATCAAAGTGCTTTGAGATGGCCTTCTCTGTTTATTGGGGATACGAATAAAACAGCAAATAACGATGCTGAGGTTATTAACAATACAGGAAATGTTAATTTTACAACTGTGCAGATTACAGGGTATGACTTGCAGGGAGAGACTGTTGGGGGGTCTTTTTATAATATAAGTAATTTCACTGCGAGCTGGGCAAGTGGCGGGGATGCTTGCAGT
>DATDZG010000045.1:0-3389 GCA_035288805.1 Candidatus Nanoarchaeia archaeon | reverse complement strand
AGGGGTATGGGTTGATCAAGAAACAAATGAAAAACATTTTGATAGTTGTTACAAGTATGAAGTGTGTATAGACCCAAAAGAGGATATAGATAAAGAACTTGAAGAATGGAAAGAAGAGTTAAAAAGGCTATTCCAACAATTTGAAATATATATGATATATACTGAAGTAAATCAAGTTTGAATTTATCAAGAAATTCCAAAAATTAGCTCTTTTTTAGATACAATCTGTTCTTTTTGGGAATACAACATTCTATTTTCTTTATGGATACAAAGTTTTTCTTTTACAAAAGAAAAAGGTTGTTGCCCTCGTAGTTTAGTCTGGACAGAATACAGGCTTGCGGAAAAAAGCAAACAGCTTGTGACCGGGGTTCAAATCCTCGCGGGGGCGATTATAGTCAAGAAGCTAATTTGCATCTTGACTTATTAGTAAAAGCCATAGTGTGAATAATAAAATATTAATGGTTTTTACTATAAAATTAAAAAGGCTTTTTAAAAAGGAAATACAACAAAAGAACAATAAGAATAGCAATAAGCAGCCACGCCAATTGACTAAGCCCCTTTTTATTCATTCCAGTCATCTTCTTTGAATCATTCTTAAAGTTATAAATCTTCTGATTTTCATTCTTACTCAAGGGTGTTTCCCTGGTTTCTTTCATTCTAACCTCCAGCTTACCAATGCGGTTATCAAAATAAATAATCAGGATAACAACAATCAAGATAAATGTGATAACTGCTAATTGATAACCCTCTCGAAAACCAAGAGCTGCGAAGATTGTATCAGATAGTCCAATAATCCCAACCCTCCCCAACAGGATGTCCTCCAAGGTGTTTCTTTGTTTCCCAAGGGTTTTTTCTTTACAAAGAAAAAAGGCTTTTAAACATCTTCTATCCCAGCATCAGATACTTTAAAAATCGCTTCTGCTTCCGGCATGGCTGGCGCGTCAATCAGCTTCGCTACTCTTGTGCCTTTCTTTCCTCTACGAAGATAAATCCTATAAGTTGAGTTATGCACGACAAATCCATTGGCAATATAATTCTCCAAGAAAGGAACACTAATATCGTAAAGAGGTTCCTGATTATCAAGGGGTTTTATTTTCCTAATCTTCTCCCATCGAACATTTCCACTCAAAAGTTTCTCAAGTGTATGAATGCGTTCAACGCATGATTTAGGAACATTTTTGCTCTTTAAAGCAATTAAAATCCCTTCAAGTTTATCTCTAGAAACGAATCTATAAGATTTTGGTCGTGGCTTCAAATGAGCAGTAGGAGATAAATTACATTCTTTCAAAAGTCCCAACAATACTTTCCTAGAAACAGGAATAATTTCTTTTTGATGTGTCTTCTCACAATGCTCCATCCACTTTCTCATAGTCCTTTGCTTATCAGATGCAGTAACTCCAATCTCTCTTGCAAAGTCATAGAAATCTCTTCCATCCAAAAGCAAAACTTCGCAAGTCTTGGCAATATTCCTATTTGACCTGATTCCAAATCTCAACAAAAGCATCTGCAAATAATTCAAAACCTGTCCATCTTTCTGAGCAATCGTAATTCTTGCTCTATTCTTGCTTACACTTCCCTCAGCATCTACAAATCCTTTAATAAACGCTCTAACAACATTCAAAGGACTTCTTGATATAAGCAAAAACATCTCATCTTCAATCTTGCTAACAAGTTCTCTCACCGCAATACTGTTAAGGGAAAGTTGATAACAATTCTTTCCTTTAACTTTAGAAATGCTTCCCGGAAGATTAAACACACCTTTGCACAAACAGGAATAATGTTCTAAAACTTCTCTTCTGGCATCTTTAAATCTTAAAGATGAAACATCAAGATTTCCATCTCCAAGATAATATCCTAAAATCTGTGCAAAATCTTCTTGAAGCAACACAGGTAAAGTAAGCGTTCTATGCTTGCCAGTCTCAACAACCTCAACATACTGATGAATCTGCTCATTAACACCTTGCTGAACAAGTTGAGCAATAATTCTGGAGTCAGTAGGATATTCTTGATTTAGAACCCTCCTAAATTGTCTGTTATTTACGGGAAGTTGCTCACAAACATCGTTGCGTGTAAGATTAAGTCTTTCAAGCTCATCTTTTACAAATCCGGCTCCTTCTTGAGTAACCTTAACAAGCTGTTTATGCTCAATGGCAGGAAGCTCCTGATACATCCCTTCAAAATTGATAGTATCAGCCTGCATCAAAAAATCTCCTTCTTTAAGATGCTGAGCTTCAACCTCCTCAATCTCAAATTCATTCAATCTGAAGAACCTATGTCCTGGAGATGCCTTAATCTTATTCCCGGTATCAATCTCATAAATCTTTTTAATATCACTTCTCTTCGAACCGTAATCACAAAACCCGGGAACATTCTTCATAGTTTTAAAATCAACTGCAGGAAGCAGCGAAGGTCCAGCTAAATGGCTTAAAGGCATAATCCCCCCATCAGAAAGCTGTATCAAAGTATCCGGGGTCAAACAGTTATGCCCCACAATATGCCCTCCAACAGCTTCAGTAGGATCTCCAAAGAACACATCAGGCCTAGCCATCACTTGATTGGTGCAATAAATCGCAATGTTGTGTGCATGTGCCAATTTCAACATAGCATGCATATGCTTGTTCAATTTCTGTTGTCTATCTGCAAGTTGTCCTCTCCCAGAAAAATCACTCCTAAACAAGCTCATCAACGAATCAATAATAACCAATTTAACATTCAATCCTTGTTTAAGTAATTTCTCAATGTTTTCAACAAGCAGCATTTGATGGTCTGAATTAAAAGCTCTTACCCCTCTAAAATTCTTCAACACCTCAGTAGAATCCATCCCTCGAGCCTCAGCAATCTTCTTAATATACTCAGGTCTTAACGTTCCCTCAGTATCAATCCAGACAGCAATACCCTCAGCCCCTCCTTGGTCTCGAGGCAATTGAACATTAACAGATAACTGATGCGCAATGGAAGTTTTACCAGAACCAAAAGCTCCAAAAGCTTCTGTCAAAGCTCCTGTTTCAATTCCCCCGCCCAACATCTCATTAACAGCCTTGCTCCCGGTAGAAATTTTAATAACCTGCTCTCTCTTCTTCATCAATTCCTCGCCAGACTCAAAATCCATCTCCAATCTTCCACGAGCATATTGAATCAATTTCCGAGCAGCATTCTCAGTCAACCCAGAAACTTCAGCAAACTCACTAGGACTCGAAACAGCAATAGTAATCAAATTATCATACCCAGCTTCCTGTAATTTTTCAGCAGTAGCAGCCCCCACTCCAGGCAAATCAGTCAATGAAAATTCCTTGTCTTTTTTCCCCATCTTAGTCATCCCCCCCTTCATCTTTCAAAAGAACTTCTTCATTAGCCTTGCTCAAAACAAGCATAGCTTTAGCCAAATCCCC
>DATDZG010000044.1:0-4464 GCA_035288805.1 Candidatus Nanoarchaeia archaeon | reverse complement strand
TTGCTTCTCTTATTGCAATATCCAGCATTTGTGTTGTTATTTTATTTGTCAATAAATCTCTTGACCTGTCTAGGAGATTATGGGCTTCATCGAAGATTATTATTGAGGATGACAACAGCTTGTCTGTTTTTTTTAGCAATGCTTCTCTTATGCTTGGATTAAGAATATGATGATAATCTGCTATGATGACTTTTGCTTTTTTTCCTAATTCTGTTGAAATTTCATAAGGGCAAAAATGCTTTGTTTTTGAGATGGATGTTAGTTCTTCTACGTGCAATGGGTTTTTTTCTGTTAATTCCCGCATTAACAATTCTCTCTCTGTTTTTTTGCTTTTGCTTTTGTAATTTGAATAAAAATCGCATGTTTCTTTTTTTATCATGTCCTGGCAGTAATCATGGAATTCTGAAGATGATAATAAGGATGCTGAATCCATTGCACACATCCATCTTTTTCCGATTAAATCTATGCACTGAACATTTGAATTATGCTTTTGATTTATGCTTCTTATTGTATCTATGACAATCCTGTGCTGGGTGTGTTTTGGGGTGAGGAAGAAAATTGTTATGTTTTTATCCAATGTTTCTGTTAATACTGCTGAGAGTATAGCTGCTGTTTTTCCTATGCCTGTGGGGGCGTGGATTAGAATATGCTGTTTTCTTTTTATTGATGCTTGTATATCTGATATTAATTTATCCTGGGTTTTCCTGATTGAATCGTGGGGAAAAAGAAGCATACAGGGATTTTTATTGAGGGGTTTAAATAGATTATGATAATCAGGATTATTAATAAGATAAGGTTTATATAAGAAATAACCTTTTTTATTATATGGATAATCTTGCAAAAAAAGAGGTTCTAGAGATTCTTAAACAAAGTTATGACGCCCTGCAATCTGACGAGGTTAGAAGATTAAGAGAACTGAGCAACAGGATTGTTCATTCTTCAGCGCTTTACCAAGATGAAAGTGTGATTGCTGTAAGCGTTGTTGTTTATGGACTGAGCAAATTGTATGAGAGGACTGATTATCGGGAGAAAAAAGATTGGTTAAAATTTCATCAGTTTATATTGGAAAATCTTGACCTGGCTTATAAAAGCTTGATGAATAGCAGAGAGGATGAATATGTTATCTGCTTGCAAAGACTTTTAGGGAGCATTGAAAAATCCGGGAATAAACTAAGAGGATATATTCAGGAAGTGATGTATAAAGCGCATATCAACAAAGGAAGCAGATTTTATGAACATGGGATTTCTTTGGGAAGAACTGCTGGATTATTGGGAATAAGCAAATGGGAGCTTATGGAATATATTGGAAATACTGGAATTGCTGATGTTGAAGAGAGCGTTACATTGAGTGCAAAGGAGAGACTTGAGATTGCAAGGAGGGCATTTATTTAAGCTTTTTTCTTTTACAAAAGAAAAAACCTTGGAAATAAAGAAAATAGAATGGGAAAAGAAAATTTTGAGGGGTTACTGTGAAATCTTTGGTTTTTGATTCAAGCAGTGTTATCAGCATAACAACAAATAATCTGCTTGATGTGCTGTATAAACTCAAGGAGAAATTTAAAGGGGAATTTTTAATTTCCCATACTGTCAAAGAAGAGCTTATTGACAATCCTTTGAGGACAAGGAGGTTTGAACTGCAGGCAATAATGCTTGCTGATACGCTTGCAAGAGGAAATTTTAAATTTTTTGACAATACTGCTTTAAATGGTAAGGCTGAGGAGCTTACTGAACTGGCAAATACAACTTTTTTTATTGATAAAAATCCTTTGAAGATTGTTGATAAGGCTGAGGTTGAAGGATTGATTCTTGCAGGGATGGTTAATGCTGAGGCTTATGTGATGGATGAGAGGACTTTAAGATTGTTTGTTGAGGATTACAGGAATTTACTGCAATTGCTGGAAAGGAAATTTGAATCCAGGGTTGAGGTTGATAAAGCCAATTTGAAAAGATTTAAAGAGCTTATTGGCAATGTTAAGATTATAAGGAGCGTTGAATTGATGACAATTGCTTTCGAGTATGGTTTTTTCAATGAATATAATCTTGGAAGAAAATATGTTGAGGATTATAAGAAGAAGATTCTTGAAGGGATTTTATGGGGTTTGAGATTGAGGGGATGTGGGATTTCTACCCGGGAAATCAATGACATTATGAGGATAGAGAGAGTTTGATTTGTATTCTAGAATATCTATATTAGAGACAATAGACAGACGACAGATGCCCGCGTGAAGCTTATAAATTCAAGAAGTATATCGTTCTTAGGTGAATCTTATGGATAAAGGAATCATACTTAAGCTTAGAAAAACTTTTGAGGATTACGCTAGAGAAGCTGAAGGAGTTGAATTTTGGTTTGCAAGAGATTTACAAAATATCTTGGATTATGATGAATGGAGAAACTTTGCCAAGGTTATAGAAAAAGCAAAGACAGCTTGTAAGAATTCAGAACAAGAAATTAAAGATCATTTTGTTGAGGTCAACAAAACGATACCCATGCCTAAGGGAGCTACAAAAGAAATACAAGACATTATGCTTACTCGTTATGCCTGTTATTTAATCGCTCAAAATGGAGATCCAAGAAAAGAAGAGATTGCATTTGCACAGAGTTATTTTGCTTTTCAAACTAGAAAACAGGAGCTGATTGAACAAAGAATCGCTTTAGTAGAAAGATTAAATGCGCGCAAGAAATTAACTGCATCTGAAACTGAATTATCCAAACTTATTTATGAAAGAGGCGTTAATGATGATGGTTTTGCAAGAATACGAAGCAAAGGTGATCAAGTTCTTTTTGGAGGTCATACTACAGCACAAATGAAAAATAAACTAGGAGTTCCCCGAAGCAAACCTCTGGCAGATTTTCTTCCCACTATTACAGCAAAAAATCTAGCAACAGAAATCACAAACTTTAATGTTAAGAAAGATGAGCTAAAAGGTGAGACGGATATTACTAAAGAGCATATGAGAAACAATGCTGATATTAGAGGGTTATTGACAAAACGAGGGATAAAACCAGAAAGTCTTCCTATTGAAGAGGACATTCAAAAACTTGAAAGAAGAGTGAGGAAAGATGAAAAAAGAATTGCCAGAGAATCTAAAAAGAAAAAATGATTGATATGGGCGAGCTAGGATTTGAACCTAGATCAATCGGTAACTCCTAAGAGTCATTTTCTTTCGCCAACATTTCTTTTTTAAAGAAAGGCTGTCTGGAGCCGACCACACTACCGGGTTATGCTACACGCCCTTAGAAAAAGTCAAAGAAAAGCCCTATATAAATATTCTTATTAAACCTGACTTTTTAAACGCTAAAATTCCACCGTTCTTTGAATGGTGGTTTACTGCGCAAACCACAGCCAATAAGGGTGGAATTTGGCGTGCTCAAGAACAAGTATGATGCTTGAGCGTCATACCATTGGTCTATGACCAAGGGTTCTTGACACTTATTTTTCCCTGATTTTTTTAGCCAATTCTGCTAATTTTTTATCATCAGCTCTTTTATGGTCGTGGGATGATAAATAACCTTCGTAAGATTCAAAGTATTTGTCTATGTCTGAGCTTATTGGCTTCCATGTTTTTGTTTTTGTTCCGTGCATTGGGAATAATTTTGCATGGACATGGTCTACTCCAAAACCCTCAAAAATTAACCCTGTTCTTCCTACTCTCTCAAGCTTTGAATCGAGCAAAAGAGCAACTTTTTTTGATGCTATGATTAAACCTTTTAAGACTTTGTCATCCAGTTTAAATGCGTAACTTGGATAATGCTTTTTTGGGATTACAACTGAGACTCCTTCTGTGTTTGGAAAGATGCTCAGAAAAGCTAAATGGTTTTTATCTTCCCAGATTTTATGGCTTGGAACTACTCCAAGAACTATTTTGCAGAAAATGCAGTTTTCCATATTTTCATTAAGTTAAACTATTTTATAACCCTTATGGATCACTTTTTTTCTTTGCAAAGAGCCTTTTAAGAAAAGCCCTCGGGAAAAACTGAAAGAGGAAAAAACCTGCACTAAAAAAGAAATTAAATGGAAAAAACCTGCACCAAAAAACTTTATATAGTCTGATTTATTCTCTTATTTGAGAGGTGATTTGTTGGAAACCAGAACATTATTTTTTATCCTATTGGGCTTATTTCTTATTGTTAGCTTGGGAGGGACTTTTCTTTTGAGAGGTCAGAGTGTTGATAATACTCCTGCTGGAATAATCGAGAACCAAGATGTTTGTGCTAAAAACTGCGGGAATGATGTTTTATGTCTGGAAAGCTGCAAGTCAGCTTTATTAAATCAGGCTTCTGTTTCTGGTGATGCTGGAAAATGTTCTGGGTTAAGTGATGAAGAGGAGAAGATTTGTGTTGAGAGAATTCAATTTAATTCTGCTTTAAGTTCTGGAAATGTTGAAAATTGCAATGGGCTGAGTTTTGCACAGAATTGCAAGGATTTAATTTTGTATAATAAGATGTTAGTTTCTAATGATAAA
>DATDZG010000043.1:0-27877 GCA_035288805.1 Candidatus Nanoarchaeia archaeon | reverse complement strand
AGAAAACTCTTAAAGAGCTTTTCTTAGAAAGAAAACCTCGGAAAAGAAACTCTTAAAAACGTGCTTTCGCTCTTAATTCTATGGATAGAAAGGTCATTGGTTTAAGTGAAAAAATCAATATCAACGGGAAAGATGTCCTTGCTAAGATAGATACAGGGGCTGAGAGAAACTCCATAGATATAAGATTGGCTGCTGAGCTAAGCTTAGGACCGGTAATAGGGGTAAGAAAATATGTGAATGCTCATGGAAACACATCAAGAGTGCTTGTTAAAGGCCATCTTGAGATTCATGGAAAAAAGATTCATGCAAGTTTTAACTTATTTGACAGGAAAACAATGAAATATAAAGTATTAATCGGGAAAAAAACATTAAAGCAATCTGGATTTTTAATTGATCCAAGGAAATAAAATGAAAGTAGCCATCATCAGCCTTAACAGCGAATCCAGCAAAATGATTGGGGAAAGCTGCAAGAAATATTTTTCTCAGGTTGACATGATTAACCTAAAGGAAATTGAAGTGCATGTTGATGGGAATGGAATTGAAGTTTTGCATAATGGAGAAAAATTAAAAGCTTATGATTGTGTTTATTGCAGGGCAAGCTATAAGTATGTTTTATTGACAAGAAGCCTCACTTCTGCTTTAAAGGACAAATGCTATATGCCATTATCGGCAAGCTCTTTTACAATAGGGCATGATAAGTTTCTTACTCAGTTAAGCCTGCAAAAATATAATGTAGACATGCCAAAAACATACCTTGCCGGAAATACATTAAATGCTAAAGAAATCTTAAAAAATATTCATTATCCAGCTATTATAAAAATTCCTTCAGGAACACATGGAAAAGGAGTGATGTTCGCTGATTCTATGCAGAGTGCTAAATCTCTCTTAGATACCATGGATGTTTTCAAGCAGCCAGTTATAATTCAGGAGTATATTGAGACAAATGCCACCGATATAAGAGTCCTGGTTGTTGGGGGGAAAGTTGTTGGATGCATGAAGAGAAAAGCTGGCAAAGACGAGTTAAGAGCCAATATCCATATGGGCGGAACTGGGAAAAAGCATTCTCTGTCTGATGACGCTGAGAAAATGGCCGTTAGAGCTTCTGTTGCTGTAAAAGCTGATATTTGTGCTATTGATCTCTTGGAAAAAGGCAAAGACTACAAGGTTATCGAGGTTAATGTAAGCCCTGGAATTCAAGGACTGACAAAAGCAACTGGAAAAGATATTGCAGGAGAAATTGCAAAGACCTTATTTGAAAAAACAAAAGAATGGAAAAACAAACATGATAATCTTCATTATAAAGAGATGGTTAAAGACATGAAAAATAGCGAAGAAAAAGAGATAGCAACAACCTTAGACATCAAAGCTGGAATCATCAAACTGCCTTCAATAGTAACCCAGCTCTCTGGTTTTGGAGTCGAGGATAATGTCCACATTAAAGTTAAAAAAGGCAAAATTGTTGTTGATAAGAGTTTTTCTTTAGAAAAGAAAAATTCGTAAAAGAAAAAAAGAAATAAAAAAGAGGTGATAATATGAAGCAGAACTTAAGCATGTTCGATAGAATATTAAGGTTCGTCCTTGCTTTCTGGTTTCTAGGACCATTGCAGCCTGTTTCCCAATCAGATTTGGTTAACTGGATTGTATTGATCTTTGGAGTAATTGCTCTGATAGAAAGCTTTGTTGGTTATTGTCCTTGCATGGCTTTGCTTGGGATTAAGGAAAAGAAATAATTATCTTTTCTTTTTTACAAAATGATTTAAGATAAATAGAACTCCAATTATTAAAGGGATTCCCGTCATAATCAAATATACTGAGATTGGAAATCCTTTTGCCATTAAGATATAAATTATTCCTAAGGCAATAAAGATTACCCCTCCGATTAATTCATATTTCCAAGATAATGCGATTGCTGCTGCCAAAATCAAAGAGGGTATTAAATGCATTAATAATGCACCAAAATATTCGTACCATTTTAGTTGTGAAGAGAAGACGTCTAATGATAGCGTGCTTATGAATGCTAATAGGATTATTGCAAGGATTCTTGGAGTCCAGTAGATTATTTTATTTTTAGGCATACATTGATAAAGAAAAAGAAGTATTTATGGTTTTTTATTAGAGAAGAGCAAGTTTTTTAAATGTTTACTCCTTTAAATATTTATGAGTGATAGTTTTTCTTCTAAAGGTGTTGTTCTCGGACATATCCATAGTGATCCTATAGACTCAACACGCAAGTTTGTTATCGAGTTTGAAGGGATTGGTGCTCTAGAAACTCTTTGTAGGTTAAGTGATGAAGAGATTTTAGAAATTGGAGGTTTGGGAGAAATTTCTTATGAAGATTTTAAAGCAAAGATTTTTAAATCAACTTATAAACTTCATCTTACCTCTTCTGATTATATTCAAGAACGTTTTGGGAAATAATAACCTTTTTAAATACCATTTTTCCTTTCTACATCATGAAAGACATAAAAAAAGTAGCTGTTTTATATTCAGGTGGAAAAGACAGCAATTATGCTGTTCAGTTCTGCAAGGAAAAGGGCTGGGAGATTCAATATTTACTCTCAGTAAAACCGAATAGAAAAGACTGCTATTTATTCCACTACGCTGCTGTTGAGCATACTCCTTTGCAAGCACAGGCTCTTGGTTTAAAACACGTTCTTGTTGATTGCAAAATAGCTGACCCTGTTAAAGAAGCTGGAATTGTAAAAAAAGTTGTTGAAAAAAATAAAGTTGATGCTGTTGTTCTTGGAGGGACTGGGCTGCAGGTTACTCAACTGCAAAGCATTCAGAGAGCATTATTGCCTTTAGGAATAGAAGTCTTTGCAAGCCATGCTGGTGAAGAACATGGAGAATTATTCGAAGACATGCTGGATAAGGGATATAAGATAATGATTGCCCAGTTTGCCTCTGATGGATTGAGCAAATGGCTTGGCAAGATTGTTGACAAGGATAATTTTGGAGAGTTAAGAAAAGATTCTATAAGATATGGATTTCATTTAGGATTTGAAGGAGGTTATGCTGACACATTTGTTTTGGACATGCCTCTCTTTAAGAAGAAAGTTGAATTAAAAGATATGATGCTTGTAAGAGATTCAGAATGCACAGGCCACATCCTCGTGGATAAAGCAAGTTTAGTAGATAAAAAGTTAGTCATAGTTTAATCATGTTGTTCCCGAGGGTTGATAAGTGAAATGGAGATGGTTGCACAGGGTTCATAAGGGGGACGCTGGTGACCTTTATTATGATAGTCATTCCAAAAACAAAAGACAGGCACCATAAAGATGTTCTTATTGAAAATGTTAAAGAGATTAAGGCAAGAAGATTCAATGGAAATTTTGCTAAAGAACCCAAAGGATTTTTTTTGATTAAAGTTGAAAATAATATGATAAAAGCTGGAAAAGTTTTTAATGGAAAAATGATTGAAGTTGTTTCTGGAAAAAATGCTCAGGATATTTTCTATGAAATTATCAAAAGAAAAATGATTGCTAGATTAGATACTGCTGGTTATCTTGGGATGGAATTGATGAGAGCTGAATATTGTTTAAAGTCTGGAAAAAAGTATATTCAGAAATAGAGTTATTGATGGTGTTTAGGTTTGAATTCGTAATTATGTTTCCTTTTGCTTTTTGATTTTACTATTAATGCGATTATAATAACGATTACTACCAAGACTAAAGCCCAAATCCAGGCTTTGCTTGAACTTTCTTTGCTAACCTGTATTGGTTGTGGTTGAGTTGTGGTTACGATTGTTTGTTCTATGTTCTTTATTTTAATCTCTGCTTTTCCGTCTTTGATTGAGGCTAAGGTTACTACCACATCATTCTCTCCGTCTTCAGTTAGGTCTGCTTCTTTTGATTGCCCTATTGATAATGTTAATTCTACTGGTTTTGATTCTAAGATTATTGTTGCTGTTGTGCTTGTTAGAGATTTAACAGTTACTTTGTGCTTTGCTTTTCCGTCTAAGGTGAATGTTTTTGAAGAGCCTGTTGATAATGTTATTGATGTTTCTGAGGATGAAGATTGTGAGAGATCATAATCTGCTGGTGATTCTGGAGTGACAATTGACTCTTCTACTGATTTGGCTTCTTCTGTTGGTTGTCCTGATTTTCCAATTACTCCGGCTCCTGATGGACCACTACCTGATGACGCAGGGGTTGTTGATGAAGGAGCGGCGCCACTTACAGCAGGAGTTACCCCAGAGAAGTGTGGAACTTTCAACCATAGTTCATTTGCAGTTGTATTCATATAGCAGGGATTTGAAGTAAAGTTAGCATTGCCTGCTGATGCGTTGCATGTTGCTCCGCTGCTTGTGAGTAATGAGCGATAGAATGTAGTGTTGTACTCTACGAAATCTGATGGAACCGCCGCTGCAGTACTTCCCGCTGAAAGGTTCCAGACTGATTTCCAATCTTCATTATATAGTGCCGGGATGCTGAGTTTTGTTGTCCAGCCTTCGTTTATATAGTTGGATGCTGTGGCTGTTGTGTCGTTATATGGAATCTTTATCTCTACATGGTCATAAGCTGTTGATGGGGCGAATCCTCCGAATTCCCAAATTTGCTCTAGAGATGTTGAACTTGAACTGAATGATGAAGAATTTTGATTGAAGATGCTATTTGTTGGAGGTTTTGCTGCAAACATATCAAAGTTAACATATCTTATTGTAACATTGGTTGCAATTATTGTCATTTCGAGGTTTACTCTACCAGCCATCATTGCTTTGAATGGATTAAAAGATTCAGCAGTCATTGAAGTTAATACGCAGTCTGCTGTTGAGGGGTTTGGAACATTGCAGCTTGGAGAATTTATTAAAAATTTCATCTGTATTGGAGTTGCACTGACATTCACGGTTTCGAATCCTCCTGATGAGTTGACTTTTCTAAATCCAAAACCATTGCTATCATCTATTGTAACATTGGTTTCTGTTCTGCTTAGATTTATTGTTTTCTCTACTGGTGGTCCTTGAGGGTAGATTGTTACTTTTGCAGAAATTGTATCGTTGAGCAAAGGAATCATAAAGCTGCCACCGGATGTTTCTTCTATAATGTAATGCATTGTTCCAAATGTGCTTCTCTTTACAATAACATCTACATGGGTGTTTGTTGTTAATGCCTGACCTGTGCTGTTTTGGAGGTTGATTTTAACCTTTGATGTATTTGCACTCCAGAAGGTTGATGAATCGTTTGCACCTAAGAATCTATTTAAGGTGATGTTATAGTTTAAATTGCCAGTCATGCTTACGTTTTGGAATGCTCCAAAGTATTCTGAGCCATTTCCTGCTTGACCTTCTGTTGCTGTATTTTTTGTGTAGAATTCTACCAGATAGTTGATTCCTGAACTAGAGGATAATAAAGAAATGTTATACATGCCTATACTTCCTGCTCCACAAGATGGTTCGTTTTTCATAAAATCTGCTGTTAGATTGATATCCCCTCTGTCTGCTTTTATTGGCGGGACAAATCCGGGCCAGGGAACCATTTTTGGAATGACTAAGGTTAGATTGAGGTCGGAAACATTGCCTCCAACAAATATGCATCCTTTTAACCTAGATTGCATAATGCTTATATTCATTTGAAGGTCGTATACCTGCCCTTGAGTTAATGTTCCTATACTGCTATTGGAAATCGGAGGAGCTGGGCAATGAGAGCCGTTCATAAAGAATCCATTGCATACTTCCCATGATGCTGGATAGAATGGGAAGATATTCGGGGCTCTAACAACCATTATAGTAACGTTTCTTGAGATTGGGACAACTACCTGGGCTGTAGATACATTGGCAAAAATATTGCTAATTATTGGATAGCCTGAAACCTGGTCAATAACTTCATATCCAAATGTTTGCCTTGTTGAAGAATTTACAGCTGAAATATTAATTGTTGCTGCTGGCTGCAAGTAGAATGTTGTACCATTGATTGTTGGGGGTTTTTCAAATTCCTTTTTACTGCTGCCACCATCACCAAAGATATCTCCACCCATTGCGAAGAACATCATTGAAGGGAGAGGGGGAAGATCAGTTCCCACTTTTGTTGCTGTACCTGTGTCATTATAATGAATGATGCGCACCTTGTATAGCTGCGATGATGCATTAATGTTTCTAACTATAAAACTTCCGTCGATTGTTGTTACATTTGATGTAACGAATAGTTCTGTTGGCGGGCCGCCTGTAAGACTCATTACATAATGGTAGACAGAAACATTGGTATAATTTGACCAGCAGGTTGAGCAGCCTGTTTCATTTTTGATATATCCTGAGAATGAAAATGCAAGTTCAAATGCTTTTGATGTTTGATTGGGTGATTGGGCTGCTGCTGTATGGTCTACACTTGTTACATTGATTATGATTGTTGTTGCGTCTGCTCCAGAATTTCCTGTTAGAAACTCTCTGCCCTTCACAGTAAACCAGAAACTTGATATGCTGTTATTAGTAATCAAAGATACTAATGATGCGTTTCTGAATGTTGCTACTGCGTTTTGACCTACTTGTAATACTGTAAAATTTACTATTGCTGATGATGAAGTGCCATTGGTTGATGTATTCAATGTTTCTTGGCCTGGAATGATAATATCTATTTGTGTGATGTTTCCTCTTGTGTTTGCTACAGATGCTACAGAACCTATGGTTATGTTTATTAATGTATTTTCACCTCTTGCAAGAAAACTTACAGGAGTTATTGAGAAATTTGCATCAATTTTTGCTTCTGTGTTTTCTGCAAGAAACAGAGTAAAGACTAAAAGAAAGAATATTATGCTGTATATTACTAACCCCTTTTTATACATCTATTTTTAAGAAATCGCTTTAATATTTAAATCTTTGTTTTCTTATTTTAGAGAAAATTATAGAGAATTAAAAGATAACAAAAGATATATAAGCCTGAACTAATTTTGATAAACAAAAGATGGTGCTTGAATCTCTTATTGGACCTAAGAAAGCAGAGAAAAAACCTTATTGGTTGTTGTTCTATGGTTTGTTGTATGCTAGTTTTGGTATTTTGTTAGCATTATGGGTTTTCAAAAGCCAGGCAAGCATGGTGATGGTGTTTCTTACAGTTCTCGCCTGCATTCCTTTGATGTACAGAACTTTTAGATACGAAGAAAAAAAAGATATGAGGAATTTAAGAGAAAGAGTTTTAATTAAAGAGCATGGAAGAGCTCTGGCATTTTTGATGTTTATGTTCCTTGGTTTTATAATTGCATACACTTTATGGTTTGTCTTCATGCCTCATGATTCTGCTCAGGGGTTGTTTGATGTTCAATTAAAGACAATTGCAAATATCAATGGGAACATTACAGGACATAACTATGGAATTGGAACATTAATCCAGATTTTTTCAAATAACCTTAAGGTATTGTTATTCTGCATTTTATTTGCATTTTTTTATGGTGCTGGCACATTGTTTATCTTAACATGGAATGCTTCTGTAATAGGTGCTGCAATTGGAACTTTTGTCCACAATAGGCTGGCTGATTTTGGAAGTTATTTTGTTGTTATTCCTGTTGCTCTGATGAGATATATGACTCACGGGGTTTTTGAGATTGCTGCTTATTTTATTGCTGGATTGGCAGGAGGGATAATTTCCGTTGCTGTGATTAATCATGATGTTGATAGTAAGAAGTTCAGGCATGTTTTGATTGATAGTTTGGATTTGCTGCTGTTGGCAATAGGGGTTTTGATTGTTGCTGCTCTGGTTGAGGTGTATGTTACTCCGATTTTCTTTTGAATTCAGAAAAAAATTATCTTCTCCGTTTTAATGTGTTGGTGTTAATATCAGTTTATTCTTTTCTATACCCCAGGTTAGCATCTTTCCCGGCTTTAAGTTTTCTGTTTTCATAATTAGCCGAGGAATTGTTACGACATTGCTTTTTCCAACTTTTCTGAGTTTTACTGTTAGCTCATCATTCATTCTTGCTCTCTCTATTTCTAATGCTTTTTGCGCGTCAATGGGGTGAATAAGCTCTTCATGGCATTTTTTGCATTTCCATCCTCTTACAGAAATGCCTTTCCAGTCCGTCTTTATTGGATTCATGTTGCCCTTGCATTCGCATTTTAATTGAAGATTTTCAAATTCCATCTTGCCTCCTGATAAGCTTCCTAAACTTATGAGTTAATGTGAACTCTCCCGCATGGATGAGCTTGTAATAGCCGCCTAAATCTACTACAACCACATTGATTACCTTATCTCCTTTTTGGATACCTTTTTCAATAACATTCTTTTTTCTTTTTCTTAGCTCAAAGCCTTTCTCTAATATTTTTGGGACATCTGACAGATTAAGGTTGATTTCGCTTAATTCTGTTAATGCTTGTTTTGTTGGGATGATTGGCTTTCCATTATATGTGAGGTCCATGAAGTTCACCAGAGATATATCTATGATATATCTTATTGGTATATAAAACTTTTGTTTTAATAAAAAATTATTCCAACCCTGCCTTAATCCTTCTAACCCCCGCAGCGACAGCTTCTTCTTTTTGAATCTTGAACTTGCCCAATTGAGCAGTATTCTCTACATGGGGGCCTGAACAGAATTCCTTTGAGAACTTTCCTACTGAATAAACCCTGATTTTTTCAGGATATTTTTGATCGAAGAAATGTAATGCACCAAGTTTCTTTGCCTGCTCCAATGGCATTTCTTGGTAGGTAACTTCTAATTCTGCTTGGATTTGCTCATTGACAATTTTTTCTACTTGTTTTAATTGCTGTTCTGTTAGTTTTTCTTGATTAGAAAAATCAAATCTCAATCTTTCTTGAGTGATGTTGGAACCTTTTTGCTGGACATGATTTCCCAGCACAATCCGAAGAGCCTGATGCAGTAAATGGGTTGCTGTATGCAACCTTCTTGTCTGCAATCCATGGTCTGCCAATCCTGAGGTGAATCTTCCTTCTGCTGATTTCTTTGATAATTCCTGGTGTTCTTTGAGCAATCGTGAGAATTCTCCCTCCTCGACTTTTAATTTTTTTTCTTGGGCTAATTCTTTTGTGATTTCGAGAGGGAAACCGCAGCTTTGGTATAGATCGAAAGCTATCTTTCCTGAAATTGTTTTGCCTTGCATTACCTGCAACTCGCGCTCAAACAGCTTAACTCCTTTTTCTAAAGTTAACTTGAACTTTGATTCTTCTTTTTCAAGTTCTTCAAGAATGAATTTTTTATTTTTGTTTAATTCTGGATAATATTGTGAATATTCCTTGATTATTACTTTTGAGATTTCTGTCAATGAAGATTCTATTTCTAATAATCTTGCATGCCTTAATGCTCTTCTGATTAATCTCCTAAGAACATACCCTTGCTCAACATTTGAGGGAGGAATCTTTTCTGCAAGAATAAATGTCGCTGCCCTTACATGGTCTGCAATTATTCTTTCCGAGGTTATATCTTGTTTCTTTGAGAGCAGATTAATCTTGTTCATTATTGGGAGGAATAAATCTGACTCGTACACAGAAGATTTTCCTTGTAAAATTGCGGCCGTTCTTTCTAGGCCCATCCCCGTATCCACATTTTTTTGCTTTAAAGGAACAAATTTTCCCTGCTCATTCTTATTATACTGCATGAAAACATCATTCCAGATTTCAACCCAATTTTTATCTTTTGGATTAAATTTTTTTGGTGCTGGTTCTTTTCCAAACCAATAGAACATTTCTGTGTCTGGACCGCATGGACCTGTTTTTCCAGCAGGACCCCACCAATTATCTTCTTTTCCAAGAAATACAATACGCTCTTTTGGAATTCCTAGAGCTAACCAGAGTTTTTCTGATTCAACGTCTTTTGGACAATCTTTGTCTCCAAGAAAACATGTAATAGCTATTTTCTCTTTTTCAATTCCCAGATATTTCTTGCTTGTTAAAAATTCATAACTCATCTCTATCGCTTCTTTTTTGAAATAATCCCCTAAAGACCAGTTTCCAAGCATTTCTATCAAGGTTACATGTGTATCATCCCCGACTTCTTCTATATCTCCTGTCCTGATGCATTTTTGCAATGAGGCAACTCTCTTTCCCTGAGGATGAGGCTGCCCTAGAAGAAAAGGGACTAATGGATGCATTCCTGCTGTTGTGAACAACACTGTTGGGTCGTTTTCAGGGATTAATGATGATGATGGCAAGATAGCATGATTTTTAGATTTAAAAAATTCCAAGTATTTTTTATGAATATCTCTTGCTTTCATAGAATGATTGTGGAAGGGGATTTTAAATAACTTTCTAATGGTTTAGAGAGAATAAATCCTTAAATATTTCTTTGTTTTTCTTTTATTATGCCCTCTGAAATCCCTAAATTCTTCAGCAAGAAAGAACTTCAAGGAATTCTCAGCCAGAACTCTGTTTTATTTAGTAAGATCAATCAAATGAATAAACAGGATTTTTTTGGTAGCAGCCCCCCAACTATATTTGTTGGTTCAAAATTAAAATATCCTAATGTCAATGTAGGGATTTTAAGCCCGCCTGAAGAAACTAAAGATGCATGGCTGTATGATGCTCAAACCTATTGGCCTGGAACTGATTTTACTATAAGAGATATTGTAGCTTTACGCTCAGCATTAATCAATTCAAGGTTCCAGACAAGAATAGATTCTGTTCGCGGGAATAATAAATTTACAGAAATCGCTCAAGAGATAGGAATTGGTAAAGAACCTGTTGATGTTGAAATTGAATTGGAGAAAAAACCTATATTGAAAACAGATTACGATTCAATCAGATTGCCCATGGGACCAGCTGTTAACTTAAAAAAAGCAACAATTACAGAAAACGTCAAAGTTGATAATAGGGTTGATAAAATTATCAACGATACAGATTTAAGAGCTGTTGAGGGAATGCAAAGTTTGTATGAAAAAGGGGTTGATGAGCATACAATCTCCCAATTATTAACTCTAGGAGTCTTAGGAAGGAAGAAAGCAAGAGTTTTAGTTCCTACCCGTTGGGGCATCACTGCAAGCGATGATGCCTTAGGAAAAGCTTTGATTGATGAGATTCAGGATTATAAAGAGATAGATGAGCATAGATTGTATCTGGGAAATTATTTTGGAAATTATTATTTTATTCTGATGTTTCCTGGGAACTGGCAATACGAGTTATTCGAAGGTTATCTGCCAAAAAGTGCATGGAATCAGGAATCAACGATTAAGTGGGCTACTGATGATGAAAGTATTTTTGGAAGAAAGACGTATGCTTCAGGAACAGCAGGAGGGTATTATGCAGCGAGGTTTCCAATTTTACAGCACTTGCAAAAAATAAAGAAACAAGCCTCTGTTCTTGTTATCAGATTTGAAACACCGGAGTATTTTGCATCTCTTGGAGTTTGGGTAGTAAGGTCAGCAGCACGAAAATGTTTCATCAATCAACCATTAATCTTTGATTCAAGAGAATCATTACTAACAAAAGTTAAAGAAGAGATTTACACAAGATTCAAATACAATATCGATGATATTTACAAATCAAGCAAATTGTTATTGAAAATAAAAACACAGAGAAAACTGAGAGAATTTTTTAATTACCAAAGCTCAATATGAACATGCTCTTGAGGGATGTTTAAATCTAAAAGATGCTGTTTAGCTGCCCTAACCATCTCATTTGGACCGCAGATATAGAACATGGCCTGTTTATTGTTTACATGCCTGCTTAAAAGTTCTTTATCTATTCTTCCTGGATGATGGTTATGTTTCTCATCATCTCTTGTGATTGTCTGAACAATATTAATTTTGTTTTTCATGGATTCCAATTCTTTTTTATAGATAATATGTTTTTGAGTTTTATTTGAATTTATTAATGTAATTTTCTTATTCATTTTTTTATCTAACATATACCTTATCATAGACATTAAAGGAGCTATTCCTGTGCCTGCCGCCAAGAAAACATATTCTTGTTTTGTTTCATCCAAAACAAATTTGCCATACGGGCCTTTGACAATAAGCTCTTGATTTTCTCTAACATGATTTAATCTAGGGGTCAAATGTTTTTGAAGCTCTTCTTCAGTATAAGACTCAATCTTAATAGTTAGATCAATCATTCCTCGTTTTGTTGGAGAAGATGCAATTGAATACGCTTTAGCCAATTTTTCTTCTGGGAAAGAGAGCATGATGAATTGCCCTGGAAGAAAATTAAAATCTTTAGGACAAGCTAGTACAAATGTTTTTACTTCTGGTGCTTCCCCTATTATTTCTAAGATTTTTGAGTTGAATTGCACAATTGCCATGATATTGCTCCAGAAAAAGGGTTTTTATTGCTTTCGCTTACAATCTGAGAACTTCTTTCTCTTGACCGTTTTGTAAAAGCTGAATTATTTCTTGATGCCCTTGCTGTGCAGAATTTTCATCTTGATACTGCCTGATAACTCTCAAAGGGGGATTCGTCGAGACTCTCTGGGTAGCTTCTAAGACTTCCCAAAGAGAAGTTTGCCTTACCATCAACCATAAAGAAATATTGCTTGGCTGTTTTCTGAGAAGTTCAACCATATCCCCTACACCGAATCTGCTATATGCACTTTCAAATTTTCCATCGTGAAGCTGGACTGTAGAAACTCTGTATGCTGTTTCTTCTACGTCATATCTAACGTGTGAAACATCATCCTTCAAGTCTAATGGGCTTTCTGATTTTACCATGAGGTTATATACGAAGGAAAAGCTTTTATTGCTTTCGCTTGATGGCTCTTATTGCTAAATAGATGAGGATTACTGCTATAGTAAATATAAAGAACCATAAACCGTAATGATGATTGACAAGAATCTCTTGAGGAGGGGAGGCTATTGAGGGGGCTGCTGCAAATCCTTCCTGAGCTAATCCCGTATCTGCTGATTTTTGCATCGCGGCTAAAAAAATTGGCTGTGGTTTTGTCATGTATTCTATTGCTCCAGCGAGGATTGCTGAGATTCCTACAAAAGGCAGTATTTTCTTAATCTCATCTTTCCAAGAGACTCCTTTCGGAGCAATCACAATAAATTTATTAGCTACCTTATACAGCGCTATCTTTTTCCCGCGAGAACTCCATTGAAATCTTTTAGTTTCAATCAACCCAGCAAGTTTTAAATTTTTTAAATTATAATCTATTGTAGATAAAGGCAACCCTAATTCCTTAGCAATCTCCTCAGCTCCAGCTTCTTCTTTTGATGACAAATAATCGAGAATTTTTCGAGCTGTTTTATTTGCAATAGATTCAGCAATCTTTTTTGATTTATCATCCTCTAAATCTATAAGAATATATTTTTCATCTTTTGACATAAAATTATTATAGATTGACGGTTTTTAAATTAGGATTATAACTACGAATGGAGTTGAAGTGAAAACAGGTTTTATATATCAGATTAATTTAACTAAAACAAGCAAAAAGGTGAAGGAGTAACATGAAATCAAAGTTTATTATAGGAATATTGGTTCTTGGACTATTAGTTATTGCGGGGTGTGGTGAAGAATCCATGGTCAACAGTCAAATGACGTGTGATGACGGGAGAGTTGTTTCTATTTTTGAAGGATGTGGAGAACCTTCTTCACCCTATAATGGGTATTTAACTAAGATGGTGATCAAACAATCTAGTGGCTTTGTTGATCCAAGATTTGCTTATTCCACAACTGAAACTTACGAATTTAAAGACAAAGGCGTCTATTACTCTTTACAAGGAACTGATGCTGGCAAACCCATATCTATAGATGGTTTTTTTCGAGATAAAGATAATCTGTACACCTCCATGATAGAGAATGCTTTCATTAAGGGAGATTTGATGAACTATAAAACTCCTGATTGCGCAGTGATTGACGCTGGGGTTAATGAGTTGACAATATTTTATGATGGTAAGTCTTATAGTTACGATTTAGTAAAAACCGCCTGTGAACAAGAGATACGGCAAACCCCATCCCAAATAACCCCGAGGAAAGCTTTTAATGATATTGGCTCTCTATTAAAATCGGTTGCTGATATTGCTACAGACAACGTAGACGGAAATATTTGAATATGGAATGGTATTGGATATGGCTCATTGGAATTGTATTAATAGCATTATTCTTGACTTTACTTCAGCTTACAGATAACTGGTACGTCGTTGCTTTGTTCGCCCCATAAGCAATAATGCCAAGTAAAAACATTTTTAGAGAACTTTCCTTGATGTGCTTAATGCTTTTTCAACATCCCCTTTTTCAAGGTTTAAAAAGACATTATGCTCTTTCAGCAGGTCTATAAATTCACTCAAAGATACGCCTGCAAGCTTTGCTCCCAAACCCAAGCTGACTTTTTTACGCTTGTAGAGTTCAACTGCCTTGCTTTTTTTTCCAAGTTCTACAAGAGTCCTTACTACTTCAGATCTCTTTTCCATTAAAACATTCTCAAATAGGGAGAGTGTTTCTACATCCAATCTTGATGAAACGGTTTGCATTTTTTTACCTTAGTATTATTTTACTTCTTTCTTAAAATGTTCGTAGAGTTCTTTTGTGTATCTTCCTTCTTTATTTAAAATCTCTAGCTTGTTCAATGCTGCTTCTCTTGACAGCTTTTTCTTCTCGTACAAACGGATGACTATTGCCATTGCACATAAAAAAGGGATTTTTTCTAACTTGCAGAGTTTAATAAGTTCTCCATCATCTGTGAGAATCGCTTTATGCTTTCTTGGATTAAAGAGACTATATGCAGCTGCTTCTCCTTCATCTAGGTGAAATGCATTTATAATCTTCTTTATCTTTTCTTTTTCTGCCACAATTATTCTTATTTTTCCTTCTTTTATGAGCTTGTCAATTAAGCGTGCATCGTATGAATCTTTCTCAAATATCGCTTCTCTTTCTATTTCTCTTGGAATCTGAATAGGAGGTGCTAGGTTTATGAACTCTTCCAGACATTTCGCCTTTGCTAACAATACCAGCGTGGAAGTATTTGAAACAAGCATTTACCTTTGTATACAATCGTAACTATTTAAGTCTTTTGTTTCTAGTTATTGCAAGTAAAAACCTTTTTAAATCATCGAGAGTGCTAGATTCTCGGACGGGCAACTGGGCCTGTATATTTTTATCAGGAAGCCTAGTCTGGATAGGGCGCTAGCCTTCTAAGCTAGAGATCGTGAGTTCAAATCTCATCAGGCCCGTCCTTTTTTACAAAAAAATCAACAGATACCTTTTTAAATTCCCAATCTTGATTTTATCGAATGAATGTTCATCCATGGCATAATGTTGAAATTGGAGAGAAAAAACCAAAAATTGTCAATGCAATTGTTGAAATTCCTAAAGATTCTACAGTCAAATACGAAATTGATAAGAAAACAGGATTGTTGAAGCTTGACAGGTATATGTATAGTGCTGTGCATTATCCAGCAGATTATGGATTCGTTCCAAGAACCTTATGGGAAGATGGAGACCCATTAGATATTTTCATCATCACCCATAGAGCAACTTTTCCATTGACATTATGCCAAGCTAAAGTAATTGGTGTAGTGAGAATGATTGACAGCAATGAAAAAGATGATAAAATCATTGCAGTGCATGCTCAGGATCCCAGGTTCAGTCAATGGAATTCTATTAAGGATGTTCCCCAGCATTTTTTGAGAGAATTAAAACACTTCTTAGAAACTTATAAAGAATTACAAGGAAAAGTTGTTAAGGTGTTTAAGATTTTGGATGCTAAAGAAGCTTACAAAGACATTCAAAAAGGCGAAAAAGCATACATTAAAAAGTTTGGGAAAAAATAAATCTTATCCTAAAGAACTTCTAATCCTCTGATAGAGCCTTTTTCTTGTAAGAAAAGCCCTCGGGAAAAAGAACTAACCTAAAGAACTTCTAATACTCTTATAGAGCCTTTTTCTTGTAAGAAACCCTAGTTGAGAGCACTCAACGGGGCACCGTTGAATGTTATTCAACCAGTGAACCCTCAGGAAAAAGAACTAACCTAAAGAACTTCTAATCCTCTGATACGCCTCAGGATACATTCCAGGATTCAACAAATCTAAATGCAAGGGATAAAACTTGCTTCTGCAAGTTCCTTTAACAATATAATTTGCAGTTGCAGTTTCTAGCTTTGCATTATCCTCTAAAACAGCACCGTCTCCTTGTCCATCTAACATCGAACAGCCTGTTCCAAGAATATTGTAAACAGGAATATTGTATTTCTTGTTATCATTCAGCTTGTTGATAAACAAACTATTTTTATCCATGTCTTGGCATTCAAGTTTTCCTCCAATCAAAGGGCATATTGTTAATGATTCTCCCTGGATTCCTTTGTTTGGAACCCCTAATAAAATAACCCTGTCAACATCGTTGCTTCCAAAAATTTGCAAATATCTTCTTGTAACCAATCCACCCATGCTAAAAGCAATAATCTTTACTTTTGGCTTTCCTGTTTGAGATTTTACAGTTGAGATGATATCTTTTAATCTAACTGCATAAGTATCTATGTTCTCAGATTTTGTCTGAACAACTTTGTAATTATCCGGCTCTTTAAACACATCAAAATAATAACTTGTTCTAAAAGAAAAGGGCACATTGAAATAGCCTAATCTTCCCTCAGGAGTATCCTCTTCTGTATAAACAGTTGTAGTCCCACCATTAATATAACCATCTTTTTCCAGAGCATCCTGAAGCAGGTTAAAGCCTTCCAAAGAATACTCTGCTGTTGCTGAATCTGAGATTGCGTGCCCATGAATTATTATTACAGGATAGTTTTCATTGCAATTATCTCCCAGGCAGCATTCCTGCTTTTTATTTAAAAGATTGCATTCTCTTGTTTTTTCCTGGAACAAGATTTCTATTGGAAGATATGAGATAGGTCCAATAGCAATTCTCTCTTGTAGTATTTGAGAGATTGACTGGTTGGTTGTCTGATTTCCAGGTTTTATTTCCTGGATTTCTTTTTGCAGTAATGCAATTCTTGATTCTAACTCTTCGAATGATTGTTGATTATTAAGAGATTGAGTTATGTTGTTAAACCTAAAAATTGCTGATTCTAAGTCAGTTTGATTTGATGAATTCATAACAAGTAACTGCTCTCTTGCTTCTCTTAAATCGAAGAGAAGATTATGATAATGCGTTGCATTACCCTCTACTGCGAAAATCAGGTTATCAGAGTCTTCAATAATCTTGTACATCGTTATGTTCTTTTCTTGATAGCTCTTTAATAACTCTAAAGGAGGTTTTCTGTTATCGGGAGAGACAAGTGTTAAGAATTCGACTCTTGAATTAACAATCTGGGTTTCAAGAGATTGAGTCCTATTCAAGAGATAACCTGCAAACACGTGTTTATTGAGCTCTTCCGATATTTTCTTTGATTCTTTAACACTCAACTCAAGTACATTGAGATATTGCAAAGACCAATTTACTTTTTGGATAAGTTGATAATGCGCCTCTTTTTCTTCTGCAGTGTCATTGTATTCAAGAATCAATAACTGGCTTCTTGTAGCCTCATTTCCCCCTGTCTGACAAAGCAATGTAGATTCACTTGAACATTTTAAATTAAATCTGTATAACTTATCCCCAAGACCTTTCTCAGGAGCCGTAATAGCATACTTTAAAGTTACAGGAGAACCAGAACGTATCATAAACTCAGAAGTGTCTAAGAGATTAGAATTACTTAAATCTTCAAACTCAGACCTACATCTAATCTTACAAAAAGGATTTGCTGTTACCGATGCTTCGTAATTTACTGCTGCGTTTTGATTATGCTGCAGCGAGATGAAATTAGTATTTGAGGAGAGTTTTACAACAGTATCGTTCCCAAGAATAAAGTTAACGTAGAGATAAGCTTTAGTTATAAAAAAAACAGCTATAAGAATAATAAGAAAAAAAATAATAAAAAACCATCTCCTCCCAAGTTTATCTTTCGCTCTCCTCAGCATACCTCTGTCAAGAGTCAGTGGTTTATATAGATTTAGAACCTCTTCTCATCTGCATCGATGTTGTCAAAATATGTGAAGTAATCGTTTCTTCCCAGCTTCTTTTTTTCAGATTCCATCCAAGCTAAGCTATCTTTATCTTTTGGTGCAGAATGCCTCATTTTATTATTAAAAGAATCTTTCTCTTTTTGAGACTTCTTGCAGGTTTTTTCCAGCCATGCTGAGATTTTCTCATCTGTTTCGAGCTCTTTGATTTTTGCTGCAAATGTTTTTGAGTCTGTTCTCAAGAACTCCAGCAGCGGCTTATCCAATGGGCAGTTGTAATGATACTCTCCTAGTTTTCCTGCATTAGATGCTTTTGCCTTGTCTGTTGTCCTTGGAAGCATGACAATCCCATAGTTCATGTCAAAAGGACTTCTTGGTATTTGTTTTGTTAGATCCATTTTTATTCCCCCTTATACCTTTAATTACACCTTCAATTTATAACCTTTTTTAAATAATATTGCTGCGATTATAAAGAACACGATTGCAAGGAAAGTTATGATTAATGTGCTGTACAATGGGTTAATATCACTTGAACCAATCATGCTGTATCTAAATCCATCAATCATGTAAAATAAAGGATTGAACAATGAAGCTTTCTGGAAAATTTCTGGGAGCAATTTTAATGAAGTGAATACTCCTCCGAGGAATAATAATGGGGTGATGAAAAATGTGTTTAAGACTGCTAAGTTATCAAATCTTTCTGCCCATAATGCAACGATTAATCCTATTGATGCGAATAATACTGAAACTGCCAGTATGAAGAAGAGATACAAAAGAAGAGAATGCATATTCAACGGGATAAAAAGTAAGAATACTGCTAAGATTAAGTTTCCTATTACAAAAGACCGGATAATACTGCCTACCATATATCCAATAATCATCTCCCAATAAGATAAAGGGGCCATTAATAATTCATGGATGTAATTGAGATAACGGGCATGAAATACAGATGATGAAGTTTCTTCATATGCTGACATAATAACATTCATCATAATCAATCCAGGAACCAAGAACGCAAAATACGAAACCTGGCCAACATGAAGATTCTTTCCCACTGCATACCCAAAGATTAAAATATACAATAAAGAAGAGATAATCGGAGGCCAAATAACCTGATTAATTATCTTAATGGTTCTTACTTGTTCTCTTTTGATAATTGTCCAAGTTCCTATCCAATTGAATACCATCTTATTTTCCACCTTTTTTATTGCTTGTTAATCTCAAAAATATTTTTTCCAGGGAATCTTTAACGTTTTTCACATCAACAACTTTTATTTTTTGCTTTTGCAAATAGCTAAGCACATCTTTTAATTGAGACTTTCCTCTGTTTAGAATAATTACTTTATTTTTTTGGAATTCAACATATTGCATCTTGATTGGTTTTGGAATTTTGTCTGTTAAGATTTCTGTATGCCCATCATCCAATCTTGTGATTAATTGTGATGTCGGTTCGTTAGCGATTATTTCTCCATGGTGGACAATGCAGACCGTATTGCAAAGTTTTTCAACTTCATCTAAGTAATGAGAGGTTAATAAAATCGTGGTGCCTTCTTTGTTTAATTTTTTCAGATAATTATGAATCTCATGTCTCAATTCAACATCCACTCCTGCTGTTGGCTCATCCAAGATTAATAATTTAGGGCTATGGACTAAAGCACGGGCAATAGTCAGCCTTCTTTTCATTCCCCCCGATAATTTTCTGAAATCTACCTGAGATTTTCCTTCTAATTTAAATTGTTTTAATAATTCATCAACTTTTGGCTGAGCATCTCTCTTTCTTATTCCGAAATATCCTGCCTGGTATAATAATGAGTTTTCTATGTCAAGGAAATAGTCAAAATTGTATTCTTGTGATGATGTTCCTACTAATCTTCTTGCTTCTCTGAAATCTTTGATAATATCTTTTCCGAATATATTTATTGAACCTGAGAACTTTGCCAACCCAATAATGCAGTTTATTGTTGTTGTTTTTCCTGCTCCATTAGGACCTAGAAATCCAAAAAAATCTCCTTGCTCTATGTCAAATGAGATTCCTTTGATAGCTTCAAAGTTTCCATAACTCTTATGCAGGTTTTGAACAGAAAGCGCTTTCATAACGCTTGATTGATGGGAAGGATTTAAAAGCTTAACGTTTGTTAACTTTTTCCAAAGATTTTATTGATTCTATTAATAAGGTTTTTACATCCGCAACCTTCTTGTTGAAGTTTTTTAGAATCTCATCCCATGAAACAGGGTCTTCATCTAACTTCCATGAATCATAATCTGTTGAAATGGCAACAGACGCATAAGGTATGTTAAATTCATTGGCAAGGATTGCTTCTGGGGCTATTGACATGTTTATTACATGAGCTCCCAATAATCTGAACATATTGCTCTCTGCTCGTGTTGAGAATCTTGGACCTTCTATTGTTATTACTGTGCCTTTATTATGATGTCTATATTTTAATTTTTTAGCTGTTGAGATTAAAATATTGCGGAGTTTTTCATCAAATGGGTCTGCCATTGGTGTGTGTTTAACTCCTTTTGAGAAATCATCATGAAATGTTATTTGTCTATGCCTGGTGAAATCAATAAACTGGTCTAAGATTACTAAATCTCCTCGTTCAATGTCTTCTGTTAATGAGCCACAAGCAGTCGTTGATAAGATATAATTAACTTTCAGGTCTTTTAATGCCTGGATATTTGCTTGATTGTTAACTTTTGTTGGAGAATGAATATGACCTTTTCCATGCCTTGCCAAAATGAATACTTCTGCATTTCCTATTTTTCCTTGAGTGATTGTTGAGCTGGGTTTTCCGTATTTGGTTTTAACATCAAGAATTTTAGCGTTTTTGAGAATTTTAGGGTCATCCAAGCCTGAGCCCCCGATGATGCCTATTTTAACCATAAACTTGTAATGATAAGAAATTATTTAAGGTTTATTATGCTAAATTATTAGTTCCTTATACTGCCTTTTGTATCTATTATGTTTGACTGATTCTGTTTTTGTTGTTTTAAATCCAAATTTATCGTATAATTTTTGAGCATCAGCTTCATCTGGATTATCTGAGGTGTATAATCTTAGATATCTCTTTTTTTCTTTCCTTGCTTTTTCAATGATAAATTCTAGTAAAGATGTGCCTACTCCTCTTCCTCTATATTCCTTATCAACACAGAACCAAGCTAGCCAATAAGCTTCTTTTTCATCTTCTTTTAAAGTATAATAACCTGTTGTCCCGATTACCTTACCTTTTTCAACAGCAACGTAATACTGGAGCTGTTTTACCCCCAATTTTTTAAAAAGTTCCTTATGTCTTTCTGGATGCAGAGACGCTGGAAACCAAATTCCCGGGTAATCTTCACCATCTTGACTTGGGTTAAATACCTTTATCAGTAACACCAATGCTTCTTCTAAAGTTTCTTCTGAAAGAGGCTGGATTTTCATATTATTTAGTAAAAGAACAATATTTATAAGTCTTTTACCCTGCTTGTTTTTGGTGCGTACGTACCCAAGAGGTCTAAGGGGACCGCCTGCAGAGCGGTTATTCGTCAGTTCAAATCTGACCGTACGCTTTTTACTTCAAACTTTTCAAATATTCTTCCTTGCTTTTTAATACATGTTCTCTATCGCAATCTTTATATACCTCTTGTAACTACGGTATATACCGGTGTTCCTCTTGGAGTTAAAAATCTGGTATAGCAAACATGCACGAGACCAGATGGTTGCGAGAGGAATTTCAGAAAGAGAAGTTGAGGAAGGAATAATAAAAGGTGCTAAAAGGTTTCAGTTGCCGAATAAAATTATTGCTACATACAGATATTATGAAGTTGTTTACAAGAAAATCGGTGAAAGGTACTTTATTATTACAATACAACCAAGATGGTAAAAATGATAATATGTCCAATATGTGAAAAAGGAAATTTGGTTAAGAAACAGATAGATGAAACTATGTTCGGAGTTCCTCTGGGGAAATTTCCTGCTGAAGTTTGCAGCAAATGCGGGGAGTCTTTTACTGATGCAGAAACCACAAGAAAGATTGAAGAAACTGCGAAGAAGAAAGGTCTCTGGGGTTTGGGTGTGAAAACAAAGATAACCAAAGCGGGAAATAGCTTAGCAGTCAGGATTCCAAAGAAAATTGCTGATTTTTTGAAGTTCAAGGAAGGTGAAGAAGCATATATTCATCCTGAATCTGGAAAATTAGTTGTTGAGGGGAAAATTTAAGAAACAAACCTCTCTATTCCATTAGAAATTTCAAATACTCTTCTTTGTTTTTGAATCCCTGCTTTCTTGCCAATTTATCCATCTCTTTCAAAATTCTTGAACCGTATTGGGCTGCTACTTTTTTTCTAAACGAAAATTCTTCTTTGATTCCTAAATCTAAAGCAATTTCTCTTAGAATTAATTTTCTATGTTGATTGTTGATTTTGAATTTGTTATCAATGCTTAATGCTGTTTTTATGTAATTTTCATCTAAATAAGGAGAATCTAATTCAATATTGAAATGCTTTGCAATTGGCAAATCTCTCGATAAATCTCTTTCGTAAAGAGTTAATAACCCTTGCTTTAATTCTTCTGCCAGCCTATTTTCAGCAAGAGCTTTAGAATGCTTTTGATAACCTGCCAAAGTATCTTCTGTTCCTGAGCCTGTTAATAATGTTTTTACCCCATCTTGCTTTGCTGATTGACAAGCAATTACTATTAAAGCTCCTATTGAAACTTTAGTTATATCATTTGTTTTTAAGATTTCAATAGCTGTTTTTATTGCTGGCTCTAATTCTTCTTCTTTGATAATATGCTCTTTTAATTGAAATTTGTATTCTTTTGCTATTGCTCTTGCAGCGAGAATATCTGGAGAATCTTTGAATCCAAATGCGTAACAGAGAAGGTTGTATCCTAGCTTCTTTGAGAGAAATGCAATTAAAGTTGAATCTATCCCTCCTGAAAATAATAAAGCAGTATAAGGGCTACCTGCGTTTCCCTTATCAACCCTATGCATCCCCTTATCTAATATGGGCTTTAATGCTGTTAAAATTGAGTATTCTAATGCTTTTTTAGCTTCTTCTTTATTCTTAATCCTTGAGGAGAAATCTAAGTTATTAACAAATGAGGTCCAGGATTGTTCTGATTGAAGATAGTTCATAAACATCAAACAAGAAATGGGTTTTTAAAATGTCTTTTTTAACCTTAATTCAGCCTTGTACTGGCTCTTTCTCCTTCAATGCTGAGCTGTTCTAATTCATTTAGATTTGATCTTATTCTTTTATAAAAAAGCCCTGCAGCTATGCCTGAAGCTACGGTTAATCCTCCACATAAAAGTGCATTTTTATATTGACCCCTTGTCAGGTACATGTAAGCCCCATCAATCCCTGTTCCTGTTAAGAAAACATATGATAGCAATCCCGGAGTATAATTTCTTATCTTATTCCTCAGTGTTTGACTTTCGTATTCTTCTGCCATTTTATCCTTAAAAAAATAAATCTTTTATTGCTTAACAGCTTCGCCAGTTCTGCTTACCCCGAAAGCATTGCCACTCCAGTAGACGCCGTGATCGTCGCCGCCGACAACAAGCCTGCTGCCGAAGAACCTGTCGGAACCCAGGGAGGAAACTATTGTTTCTTGGTTAATAACCTCTCCTGAATCTAAAGCCAATAATCTTGGACCATATGCAAATGTTGCTGCTATCTCTGCTGTCAATGCTGCTTGCTCTGCCCCATTTGCCAAAGCAGTAAGATAAGAACTTTTTGCTAAAGCATCTAACTCTAACCACTCATTCTTATACGTTTCAAAAGGAGCAAATCTTAATTTTCCATCATTGCTGAAGATTGCTTTGTTTTCCTCTCTCCTGCCAAGCATTTCTTCTAATTGATTTGTTCGAAAGCTGCCAAAAATAGCAGATTCATCTTCATCTTCATAAAAAAAAGCTCCTTTGTCTTTTCTATAATCGATAATAGTAAACCCCCAGAGCCAATGATTATTCTTTATTACCCATCTTATTTGTAGGGCATCTTCAGTATCCTGAACCCCTCTGTTCATTAAAGGAAGAAAAGCTGGATGAGCATATGCAACTGTCATTCCAAATGATGGTTTTAACAATCCATCTCTTTCTATTGCTGAGCCAACATCTGTGTATGTGCCTGTATATTCTGGTTTTACTGCCCAGAATTTTTCTCCTTGATAAGAAAATCCTAATGCGTCAGCTTCTCTGGAAACTCTTACCTTTCCCTGTTCAAAACCTTGATTTTGTGCCATTTTATCCTTTTTAAAATTCTTTGGAATTAATATCTTTTGAGAGGAGTATTAGCATCCTCTAAATAACTGCTCATTGTTTCGAGAACGCTAATGTTTCTACTCTCACTATTATTATTATAGCATTCTCTTGTACTCATACCACCGCATATCATTCCAAGGAAACAATATCCAGCTGAAACATATTGCTCTTTGATTAAGGAATCATAAAATAATACGGAATTTACTCCGATAAATAATACAGAACTTACTCCGATAAATGTGGAAAAAACAGTAGTCCCTAACAATCCTTTTACAGCTTCTTTTGCTGCCTTTCTGCTCAATCTTTCTTCTACCATCTTTTGTCTCCTGAATATTTTTTAAAAATAAAAAAATAAAAATTAAGCTGATGCCAAGAACATTTGTTCTTGAGCACATTAAACTCCCGAAGGAGTTTACTGCTTAAATATCAGCCTTATGAAGAACACAATCAATACCAGAATGACAATCATTCCCAGTACCCAAAATATTCTTCCTGAATCAACCCAGTTTCTATAGAAACTGTCTGCGGTGTTTGTTCCTTGGTAAACAACATTTCCAGTACCTTGGCTTCCTGAAGATTGACCGATGTTTACTGCGAATTGTTCAATTCCTAAAGTCAATGCTCCTGATTTCAAAGTAACTGTTCCTGCGTAGATGCCGTTTGCCAGGTTCTTATCTGTAACTACATATACTGCGTCAGATTTTGATTCTCCTGCTTTAACAACAACATTGCTTGTTGATGCTACTGTCCAAGCACCTTGCGGCTGGACTTCAACAGTGAATGTCTTTGTCTGTTTTTCAGCGTTTGTTACTGTAAACGGAACTCCAATAACTCCTGGGTTCGTGTTGATTGTTTTTTGCACTAACTGGAATCCTGTTTGTTTATTAACAGTTTCTTCTCCTGTATTGTCCACTAACTCTTCTGTGCATGATTTAACAGTCAATTTAGCAAACTCTGAATCTTGTGTTTTCCCACCATCGTAATTTGCTACTGCTTCCAAGATATATTCCTGGGCTCTAACATCTTCTGGCAGGCTAAACTGAAAGAGCTTTGTTGCTACGTTGTCATTATCATCGAATGCGCCAATTTCAAAACTGTCAGATGTTAAGTCTAATCCAAGCTCATCGTTTCTTACATTGATGTTTACTAGCTTGTCTTCTTTCTTCCCTGTGCTCTCAACATCCACTTGCATTGCAATCTTTTGAGTGCATTGAGAGATTTGAGGGCTTACAGTAAATCGAGTTACTTTTGTTTCTCTTGTTTCTCTCTTTCCATCAACCGAAACTGATTTTTCAGAGCAATGGATTTCTTCATTGCCGTCTTCAGATGCTTTGATGTAAAGCACAAGATTATCTTCAGAACCTAAATCTGATTCGTCTGTTGGAACAGTCAATACCATGTCAAAGTCTTCTTTCTTGCCTTTATCAACGTTAATTGAGTCAGAATCTGCTGAAGCGATTTCTGAGTTTTCATCTATGTTCCAAAGGAAAGCTTCTACAATAACATCTTTGTCCTGACCTGCGTTGTTCTTTACTGAAACCTGGATATTCATTACATCTCCAGGCTTGAAATCGTCGTTTCTGTCAGGGTCTTTGATGTCTATTGTCAAATCTCCTTGTGGTTTTGGGTCGCATAATTCCGGGTTGACATTCAAGTCAATTCCAAATTGTACGGCTGCTGGAGCTGTAACCCCTGATTCCACTGAAGGAGTGATTGTTAATCCTGTTGCTTGGTAAGGACCCACAGCCATTCCATCTGGAATATTTCCTGAGAATGTAACTGATAAAGTTGATGTAACTCCAGGATTGATTGTTCCTAATCCTGCAAAAGTCATTATAACTTTGTTTCTATCGCTGTCATTGAATTCAATGCTTGAGGTAGGTGCTGCTGTTATCGCTACACTTCCTGTGTTTTTTACAGTGATTTTCTGGTTTGAATCATCTAAATGGATAGATTTTCCATTAGCGCCTGAGAAACTTAAAGAAGCTCCTGAAACTTCCCAGGTTGATTTCTTGTTCAAGATAAAACTGTATGAAGTTGTTGCTATATTGGTTGTGTTTGTCTGTGCTGTCAAGGTTCCTGTGTATGTTCCTGAGGAAACACTTGGAGCTGTCAATGTGAAAGTTCCTGTTGCTGTGCTTGCTGCCGGAACATTAAGTGATGCTATTGAAGGTGCTGTGATTACACCTAAAGCAGTACTTGACATTGCTGCGGTAACAGCTGCTGCATCTGTGTTTTGAACAGTATATGTGAACGTTACCACGTCTCCAGGAAATGCTCCTGTTTGTGTGCCTGGATATTGTGTGCCTGTGATTGTAAGGCTTGTTAATGCTGCACTAACATTTAATGCAGTAAAAGCTACCAGGACTAATAATATACTTAGTAATAGCTTTTTCATTTTAGATAACCCCCTAAATAGTTATATTTTGTTGCTATTCTATAGTTACGAAGTGTATTTAAAGCTTTCTATAAGCCTTTTTCTTGTAAGAAAAAGCCTTAAGGGAAAAAGAACGACCTGAAACCCCTGTTTTGGTTATAAAGTGTCCATAAACTCAAAGAGTTCCAGAAAGAAGAATAAAGCTCTCATCCCTTTAATATTTTGTATAAAAGTAAAGATATGCCTATTACTGCAAGGATTATTCCTATTACGGCAATGATTGTGAGTATTGCTTTCTTAGTTTCTCTTTTCATTTCTGTTCTAATAGGATTTGCTCAAATCTTCTGTCTATATTTATCTTTATTTCTTTATTACACATTAAACAGATCCAAAAGCATATTACTGATTCAACTGCCTTTATCCTGTTTTTAATGTTAGAACAACCTTTTGGAAAGAGATAATGAATTGCCTTAGAAACGTTGATTTTTGTCTTTCTTTCAGTATCGCATCTCCAGCATCTTAGGTCTGTAAAGATAAACTCTTTTTTTGCCATACCTTTGGATGTTTTTGGAAATTATAATGTTTTCTATGGCTGAGGCAAAGAATTGAACAATCTTACTTAATTCCAATCGTTTTTACTAGCTTCTCTGAAAAACCAATAAATCCTCATTAGTCAGTCTCTTCCTCTTTTTTAATTTCTCTTCTACTGCTTTTTCCTTTGCTCTTAACAAAGATTCTTGATATTGGTGTCTTTTTTGCTCCTGCTGCTTTTTGTTTGAGAATTGCTGATTTCTTTCTTTATCCATTAGTAAGAACTTTTCGTGCAGCTGCTTGTTTTTTTCAGCTGCTTTTGATTTTAACTCTATGAATTTTTTGAATGCTTCTTCCTGCTTACCCCTTAAAATCATTAATTCTTTTGAAGATTCTATGATTGAGGATAGTTCTTGCTTTTCTGATACTAGTTTAGTTAATTGCTGATGAAAATTATCAGCTTTATTTCTTCTCTCAGTAATCTTCTGAGAGAGATTACGCATTTCTTTTAACAGCAGAGAAGCATCCTTTTGGCTCCCATAGAGCTTTTTCAAATCTTTAATCTTCTTCATAACTTGTTTTTCCTGAGAAATTGAAAGAACATCGGTTTGTATCTTAAAATCTAAATCTTTAATTTGCTTGGCTATTCTCCCGGGGTCTTCATTCCCAGGAATCTTAGACAGCATGACATTTTTTTTCTCATTCAGTTGTTTGGCTTCCAAGATTAATTTTTTTACTTCATCATTAATTGTGTTCCTGGAATTCTTTGCATTTCTAATCTTATCCCCGGAAGAAATAGATATTCTTTTCTTTTGGTTTAAATCATCTATCTTTGATTTCAGCTCTTTTTTTAACTTTTCTTTCTCCTGAAAATAGAATTCTTTCTCTTTGTTTAACGAG
>DATDZG010000042.1:0-25382 GCA_035288805.1 Candidatus Nanoarchaeia archaeon | reverse complement strand
GTTTTATACTGGCATAAGGAACTCTTTAGTATTACAAATCCAGGCATTGCTGGAAGGATTAGAGCTCATGGGGTTGCTATTTCTGGAAGCAAGTTTATTCCTCCTTTACCTGTTGAAATAGGCTTGTTGTTAAGAGAATTTTTTAAGCGGTATGGGAAATATAAGGATAAGGTGCATCCTGTAGAACTTGCTGCTCTTGTTCATTTGAACTTTGTTACGATTCATCCTTTTGCAGATGGAAATGGAAGAATTTCAAGGATTATGATGAATTTTGTGCTAAAGCAGTTTCATTATCCTCTGCTTGATATTACTTATGAGAAGAGGAATAGCTATTATAATGCGCTTGAAAGATCACAGGTAAAAAAAGATGAGAAAATCTTTGTTCAATGGTTTATTAAAAAATATATAAAAGAGAATAATAAATATACTAAAAAAACCAGATAGCTGTGCTTATGTCATTCTCTTTTCCAGACTGTTTTGCCTTGATTCTTTACTTCTTTTATTCTGTGGATTGGGATGTAGGTTAGTTTCTTGTTTATTTCTATAATCATGAAGGGCGGGTCAAATGCCATTATGTCTGTGTACTTTACTGTTTTGTTTATGTTTTCAGTTCTGTCATGATAGTGGATAGTATAGAATTCCTGGATTTCTCTTTTATCCCATTTGATCTTATTTAATAGGTCTAGGATGTATATCATGTTATCTTAACAATGGTTACATACATTTATATATTGCTTTTTCTTGTCAGTTTTGAGGTGGTGTTGATATGCACGGTTGCGGAAAATGCAAAAAAGCAAGTGCAGTCTTACTATTATTAGTAGGTTTGGCATTTTTAGGAAAAGATTTAGGATGGTGGAGTTTCTGGAACATAACCTGGTATACTGCGCTATTCTTAGTAATAGGTATTTCTTGGACAGCAAAGTCTTGCTGTGGTGATTGCTGCAAAGAAGATGAGAAAGCAAAGAAGAGGTAATCTTCTCTTTCTTTTTTTTTATGATTTATACTCTTGAGCTTTAGTTCTTAGTTTGCTTTTTTTCTTTTCTAATGTTGAAATTGAATTTATTAAATATTGTGGGTTATTTCTCACAAAATCGTACATCCTTTTGATAGTTTCATGCCTTTCTTTTTCAGGCAAACTTCTGTAATCAAAAACCTCTCTAAGCAACCAAGCCATTTTTTTCCTTTTGAGTTGTGCGGTTGTTCCTAATAAAAGCCCGTTGTGATAATCAATCTCCAGGTGATCTAAGAATTGAATGTTATTCTCTATTGTTGTTGATGGAATCCCCAAAAGATGTGCCTGTGTTAATAGCAACTCTCTTCCAGAATCTCTGTCTTTGTAATCTTTTCTTAATAACCTTATATGGTTTTGATAGTTATTTTTAATAGTTTCTGGGTTTCTTCCTAGTAAATCAGCACGAGAAGCAATCTTTTCATCTGTTAATCCAAGAGCAGATAATCTTTGATAATTATTTTTAATAGTTTCTGGGTCTCTTCCTAGTAAATGAGCTTGAGAAGCAATCTTTTCATCTTTTAATCCAAGAGCAGATAATCTTTGATAGTTATTTTTAATAGTTTCTGGATCTTTTCCTAGTAAATCAGCACGAGAAGCAATCTTTTCATCTTTTAATCCAAGAGCAGATAATCTTTGATAGTTCCTTTCAATAGTTTCTGGATCTTTTCCTAGCAACTGAGCATAAGTAGCAATCTTTTCATCTTTTAATCCAAGAGCAGATAATCTTTGATAGTTCCTTTCAATAGTTTCTGGATCTCTTCCTAGTAACCGAGCTTGAGTAGCAATCTTTTCATCTGTTAATCCAAGAGCAGATAATCTTTGATAGTTCCTTTCAATAGTTTCTGGATCTTTTCCTAGCAACTGAGCATAAGTAGCAATCTTTTCATCGGTAAGACCTATTCTTCTTAAAAGGTTATAAGAAATTTTTATTCCTGCCTCATCAACTTTACTTCTTTGTATCCACTCTCTTGAAAATTCAGAGATTTCAAGTCCTGTAAGGAGTTCTTCTAATACTAGTGCGTTATCCATGGTTTTTCTAAGAAAAAGCCCCTTTTAAATCTTTCTATTTTAGTTACTTTATAGTGGTTATTTCTCATCAAAATACTGATCTGGTAGAATTCTTTGGTTAAATTCTCCTCTTAAATTTTCTAACATGAGTTTTTTTGCTTCTTTTGCTGGATAGTTGCTCAATAAGAAGGCTAATTTGATTAATGCTGTTTCGGTTGTTAAGTCATCTCCTGGAATTACTCCAAGTTCTTGGAGTTCTTTTTGGGGGGAATAGACATTCATATTAACTCTGCCGAAAATGCATTGAGAGGTTAGGATTACAACACAATTAGATTTGATTAATTTTTGGATTGCTGCTTTTATTTTTAAGTTGATTTTTGAATATTTATCTGGAGAGGATGTTGGGAAATGGCCTAGACCAGTTCCTTCTAAGATTAATCCTTTATAGTTTTTGAATGCTAGAATGTTTTCTGGCTGGAGATTTGGATGAGCTTTGATTAACCCTACTTTTATGTTCTCTTTAAAGAATTTTATGTTGAACTTGCCTTCTTTGTTAGATGGTTTGTCTATGTATTGTAATGAGTTGCCTTGATATGAGATTTTGGCTATTGGGGGGCAATTGATTGGTTTGAAAGCATCTCTTCTTGAAGTGTGCATTTTCCTTGTTTTTGTTGCTGGAAGGATGAAGCAATGGTCATCTGAAGATGAGGAGTGCATGCAAATTGCTACTCCTTTGAAATTCGATTCTAAGATGAACTTTACTGCGTTGAGAAGGTTACTTGAGGAGTCTGAGGAACCTCTGTCTGAGGATCTTTGACTTCCTACCAGGATAATTGGGCAGGGTGGATTTTCCAGCATAAAAGCTAGGGCAGCTGCTGAGTAATGGAGGGTGTCTGTGCCATGGGCTATTATGATTCCTTTTGGTTGGGTCTTTATTATTCGTTCTATCTCTTTTGCAAGTAAATTGTAATGTGCAAACCTCATTGATTCTGACATTATTGTGAATGGCTGGGAGTAAGAAAGATAAGCCATTGCTTGCAATTCTGGGATGTTTTTTATTATGTCGTCGGGAGATGATAAAGACAATACGGCACCGGTTTTATAATCGATTTTGCTTGTTATTGTTCCTCCGACGCTGATAATAGAAATTTTTGGTAGGGATTTGTTTTGATTTTGGAATTTTTTCCCCTGATTTTCCTGTTTTTCGTTTTTATGTGAAGATTCAATTGTTAATGAGATTATTTTATTTTTTTCAATCCCCATATTATAACCTGAATCTAATTTTAACAGAATAATTTTTGGATTTGCCGACGGTATAAAGATTCCTGAGAGTTCCTGATTTTTCGCTTTTATTCTGACTTTATCACCAAATTTTGGACTGGGCTTTTGGGGCATGGTTGAAACAAGCAGAGAAGTTTAAAGAGCATTTATATTTTTCAATATATATATTGCAGTTTCAGAAGGTTTAAATACTAAATGGACGTATAGAAATAAAAAATAAGTTAAATGATTTTAATTGGCGTTAAAATCATTTCATGGTCATCAAATCTTATTGGCGTAAGATTTGAACTGTATGAAAACTTTTTTCTTAAGGAAGTATAGAGAGGACTAGATTATAAAGATTATTCTAGTTTGAAATATATATTCCAGTATAATGATCATAAGATCAATAAAAACAAGATAGGGGGAATGTAAAATGGGTATGGACTTTTTAATCCAGGATGCTCTTAAGGGGGCAAAAGAAGACAAATTTGCCAACATACAGGTTGGTAAAGCAAATATTAAAGTTGTTGGTTGCGGAGGTGCAGGAACCAATATGACTTCTTGGTTATACAAGAAGGGAATTCAGGGTGCGGAAATTTTCGCTATTAACACTGATAAGCAGCACTTAGACATTAGTGAAGCTGATGCTAAAATCCTTATTGGAAGGGAACTGACAAAAGGTTTAGGAGCTGGAGGATATCCAAATGTGGGTAATGAAGCTGCTAAAGAGAATCTTTCTGAATTGAAGGAGATTACTAAGGGAGCTGATATGGTATTCATAACTGCTGGTATGGGTGGAGGAACTGGAACTGGTTCAGCACCCGTTGTAGCTCGATTGGCTAAGGAAAGTGGTTCGATTGTCATTGGAACTGTTACAATGCCTCTTGACATTGAAAGAGCAAGAGTTGACAAAGCTGAATTTGGCTTGGCTCAATTAAGAGAGGTTTGTGATACTGTTATTGTGATTGACAATAATAGATTGGTTTCAATTGCTGGAAACTTGCCATTGAGACAGGCTTTTGCAGTTGCAAATGAATTGGTTAGCACAATGATTAAAGGTATTGTTGAGATTATTGCTGTACCTAGCTTGGTTAACCTAGACTATGCGGATGTTAAAGCAATTATGTCAAATGGTGGTGTAAGTGTAATTGGAATTGGAGAGAGCAATACAGATCAAAGAGTGCATGAAGCTGTAAAGAGAGCTTTGAGCAATCCATTATTAGATGTTAGTTATGAAGGAGCTTCAGGAGCTTTAATCCATATCTCTGGCGGAGAAGATTTGACATTGGATGATGTTAGCAGAGTTGGTGAGATTGTTACTGAGAGCTTGGATGCTGACGCTCAGGTTATCTGGGGAGCAAGAGTTTCAAACGATATGAATGGGAAGTTAAGGGTAATGACAATCATTACTGGAGTAACAAGCCCGTACGTACTTGGGAAACAAAATAGAAAAGCTCAGTCTGTTGAGAACAAGAGATTGAGTAATGAACTTGGAATCCAGATGCTCAAGTAAGCCTTGGGAAAAGAAAGGGAACAGCACCGGATAAAACCGGATTTTTTTATTTTTTGCACACTCAATATAGGCATGAAAAGGAATTCTTAACCCCCCTTGAATGCCTCAAAAGGGGCTGATGCTTAGGCATTGGCCTTCGTTTTTTACAATTTTTTTTCTTTAGATAACTTTTTAAGCTTTTTCGTCTTGTTTTAAATTAAGAAGAGGGATGGGGGAGAGAATGGCGGTAGAAGAACTACAGGTTTTACATGATGGGAAAACAATAGAGGTTTTAGTCGGTGAAAGATTCTGCTTTGAAGGAGCAGAGGATAGTTTTTCATACAATGGGTGTGAAGGAGAGAATTATCCTGTTAGATTTCAACGTCATACTATCAGGGGAGAGGTTATTCCTATGATTTTTTCTAAGTATCAGAAGGAGAAGAGCTATCGTTTTGCTAATATCAAAGGATGGACTAAATTTTGGGCACTTTTTGATGATTGTATCTTTTTAGCTTATCATCTTGGTGTTAAAGATGGGAAAACAAGTAAGAATCTTGATGAAACCTTAAACGAAGAAAAGGCAAGAAGAGAATCGCCTATTCAAAGTATACCTCGCTGCTAGAATGAAAAGGGATAAAACTATTTCTTCCTCTTTAATTTTTCTTTTAATTTTACTGAGAGATTTTTATTCTCCTAATATCCTTATGGTCTCTCTTTGCACTGTTAATATTAATTCCTTTATGTTTTTTAATTGCTGTAAATCAATGCTTGTTTCAACACCATAGGTTGAAACCTCTCTGTTTGCCCTTATTGTTGTTGGTGATGTTGGGCTGGCAATATCTTTTTCAACATCAAGTGTATCAAATTGTGCAATCAGGTCTTTATCCAGGTTAAGTTTCTTATCATTTATTAAGGTAAGCAGAACGGTTATTGTGCATGTCTGATTCTTTGATTGGTAGCCTTGTTTGGCAAGGATTGCCAGAAAGCAATGATAGATAGCATAAAACCCAACATTAAACGCCCAGTCGTATAGCTTTAATTTTTCAAGAGATTGTATTACACCATAATTATATTCGGATTTCTTAATATGCTTTTGTGCTAAATCCAAATCTGGTTTTGTTTTTATCAGCCTTTTTGGATCTTTCAGACACCATTTCAAATGCTCAGCTATTTGCGGCATTTTCTTACCACTTCAACATATTTCTCAGGAGCATGAAATATTAGGCTTTCAGATAGGATATTATAAAAAATTTTGTCTTCTTTATTTTGCAAAATATCCTTTTCAATTATATCTATGTACCTTATAGGTTTTTCAATTAATTCAGATTTTCTTATTTCATCCTTTATTTTTTTTACCTCTTTGGATTTTTCAGCACAGTACATAAGCAAGATATCTATATCGTTAAAATTATGAGATTTTATAGCTGAGCCAAAAATCAAACCCATCTCGATGCAGCCCTTAAATCTTTTTAGAGCATGAGATAAAATATTTAACCATTTAGGAAACTCTTTTTCATCCAAACTTAGTATATACTCCATAAATTTGATGGCTAGTTTGTTATTATATGCATAAGAAAAAAAAGTGGAATTGCCCATTTCTTCTTTGGTTAATAGTTTTTTGTCTACTAAAATATTACACAATTTATTCGCATGAGCATGATTGATCTTTAATATTTTCGCTAACTGCCTGGCGTTAAATTTATCATTATAATGCCTGAACAGATATTTGGCTATCTGGATCTCAATCTTTGTGAACTGTATGTTATTAACATCCATATGTATTCTAGAAACATACAGAATATATAAGCTTTACGATTTTACCTTTTTCTCTTTAATTTTTCTTTCTTAACAAATATCTTCTTGAATCTCTTTCTAGTTCCATAAAATTCTCTGCGCATTTGAGGACTGTTTTTGGGTTTGTTGATATCTCTCTGTAATAAACTCCCTGAGCTTGCTCTGGTGCAAAATGTGTTTTTTTGCGGGCATCCCAGTACATTACGTAATTTTGGTCAAGAAGAATAAAACCCCATTGCTGAGTGGGCGCTTTTAACGTTTTCATTAGAGTTACTAAAGAGCTGGTTAAAGGGTCTGCTGCGAGTTCTTCTAAGTATGTTTCTGAATCCTCTGGGATTATTGCCTGGAGCATTAATTGCGATGAATTTAATGCTGTATGGATTGTCTGGATTGTTATTGGGTCTTCCATGAATGGCTTATCATACCCTGCAAATGCTATTCTGTATTCCGCTTTTAATAAGTTTATTCTTGCCTTTTGGAAATATTCTTCTTCACTCATGATATTTCCTCTTTTATAAACATCATCAAAAACTCCTGCACCAACCATCATTGATAAGCATTCCATTTTATTTCTTTCTCTTTAATTTTTCTTTTAACTTTGCTGAGAACTTCTTTGAATGCTTTCCAGCCTGGCTGACTGCCTGATTGGCTTTGTCTATTAAAGGGAACATCCCTGGTTTGCGTTCTTTATTTGTATAATCGTTGAAACTGATTAAAAACTCCATGTCATGCCTTGTCTGGGTTTTACTTTCTGTTGAGTAACCAAGAGGGATGATTATGTGGGGGGCTGCTGAATCTGGAATCTTTAGCAGCATTTTAATTTCGTATTCGTTGAATGCTGAGACCCAACAGCTTTGTATTCCTAAATCTGCTGCAGCTAAGATTAAGTTTTCTGCTGCTGCTGAAGCATCCTGGATTGCGTATTTTTTTGATTGGTCTTTGTAATAGCGTTCTATGTCTGAATTGTCTGAACAAATTACAACTATTACAGGGGCTTGAGCTATCCAGACTTGGTTGTGACAATTTATTGACAATTTTTCTTTTATTTTTTCATCTGTAATTATAATGAATCTGAAGGATTGCAAATTTCCTGAATTGGGCGCTTTGATTGCCGCTGTTATTAATTTTCCAAGAGTTGTCCAGGAAAAGTCTTTATCTGTGAAAGAATGTGCAGAAAATCTTTTGTTGATTGCTTCGAGTGTTTCCATTGATAAAGCTTAAAAGCAGGTTATTATATAAAGTTTTTCATGAGATATTGTGAGATTGTCAATGTGTATTTTGAGCTTGAAAAAACAACCAAGAGATTGGAAAAGACTAAGATTATTGCTGATTTTTTGAAAAATATAGATGAGAAAGAGATTGAGGATGTTGTTTATTTGCTTCTTGGGAGGGTTTTTCCAGGCAGTGATGAAAGGAAAATTGGTTTTAGTTCTAGGCTGATGATGAAGGCTATTGCCAGTGCATCAGGAGCTTCTTTTGAGAATGTTGAAAAGTTGATGACGAGGGCAGGGGATTTGGGGAAGGTTGCTGAAGGTTTGATGGGGAAGAAAACTCAGGCAACATTGGTTAGCAAAAGTTTGACAATAGAACTTGTTTTGGGTAATATAAGGAAATTGGCTTCTTTGGAAGGTGAGGGAACTGTAAACAGGAAAATTGGACTCGTTGTTGATCTGTTGATGAATGCAAATGAAAAAGAATCAAGGTATATTGTCAATACTGTTCTTGAGAATTTGAGGATTGGGATTTCTGATGGAGTAATAAGAGATTCTATTGCTCAGGCTTACAATGTTCAGATTAAAGAGGTTGAAAATGCATCAGATCTGGCTGGAGATTATGCTGAGATAGCTTTGCTTGCTAAAGCTGGAAAACTTGGCAAAGTTGGATTGAAGGTTGGGAGAGCTGTTAAATGTGAGCTTGCTGTCATTGCTGAGAATGTTGAGGAGGGTTTTGAAGCTCTTGGAAAACCAGCTATGTTTGAGGTTAAACTGGATGGGTTTAGATTGCAATGCCATTATGGCAATGGAAAATATTGGCTGTATACTAGAAGAATGGAACTTGTCAATAATCAGTTTCCTGATATTATTGAGATTTTGAAAAAACATGTTAACAAGAAAAATTATATTCTAGATTGTGAAGCTGTTGGTTATGATAAAGATACTGGAAAATACTTATCTTTTCAATCGATAAGCCAGAGAATAAAAAGAAAGTATGATGTTGAAGAGATTGCTTCTAAATTCCCTGTTGAACTGAATGTGTTTGATGTTTTGCTTGTTGATGATGAGAATGTGATGCATAAGAAATTGAGCGAACGCAGGAAAATACTTGAGAAGATGATTGATGAGAAAAAGGGAAAAATTGTATTGACAAGAAAACTGATTACTGATGACAATGAGAAAGCTTTTGATTTTTTCAATAAAGCTATTAAAGAAGGATATGAAGGGGTGATGATTAAAAATTTAGATTCTGAATACAAAGCTGGAAGATATGTCAATGGATGGATGAAACTTAAAAAGATTTTAGAGCCTTTGGACCTTGTTGTGGTTAAAGCTGAATACGGCGAGGGAAAGAGAGCTGGCTGGCTGACAAGCTTTACATTAAGCTGCAATCTTAATGGAAACTTATTGGAGATTGGCAAAGTGAGTACTGGAGTAAAAGAGAAGAATGAAGGATTAACTTACAAGGAAATGACTAAGATGCTGAAGCCTTTGATTATTAACCAAGAAGGAAAAGAAGTTGAAGTGAAAGCAAAAATTATTCTTGAGGTTGGTTATGAGGAAATACAAAAAAGCCAAAGTTATAGTTCTGGATATGCATTAAGATTTCCACGAGTAATCAGGCTGAGAGAGGATAAAGGATTGAAAGAAATTAGTAATTTAAAATTGGTTGAGGAGATTTACAGAATGCAGAGGGGGAAAAGATAAAAAAATAAATTTATATGAACCTTTTTCTTTTGGAAACACAAAAATTGCTGTGCAATTTTGGTGCACCATCTTTCCTTGGAAAGATTAGTAAGAAAAACCTTCACGAAAAAGAAAAGAAATACTTAAAGAAATAAATTTATATATTCTAATTATTTCTTAGGGATATGCAAAAAAGAGGGGTGGTTGTTTTATTTCTTGTTGTTTTGTTATTTGTTTCTGGATGCCAGCAAGGATATTTTGGTGAAACCAAAGGACAAAGAGCTGGTGATTATCCAGCTGATTCTTTGAATGAGGCGCTGCTTAACAATGCAGACGCTGCTGTGAATGATGACTCTGTTATTGAGATTATTGACTGTTTGCAGCCTCAATATGCAACAAATCCTTTTTGCACACCTGAAACAGGGGTTGGGATTGAGAATCCTACTGACATTTATGGAGGGGGCGGGGCTTTTGCAGCCCAGGATAAGGTTTTAAGACAATTGGATATTGAAAGGGCGAGGATGGATGATTTGGCTGAGCAAGGGCAATTGGCGTATGTTCCCTCACAAGATTCTTGGCAATTAACTCAACAAACTATTCAGGAGATTAATGTTCTTATTGGATTACCAAAGGATGCAACCGATGCTGATAGAAATCAATGGTATGCTGACTGGGCAGAACAGGAGGACCAGAAATTTGCAGATGCTATTGAAAGTGGGGATGCTGAGCTGATAGCTGCTGAGTATGATCAGGAGATTCAAGATGTGTGGGAGCAAGGCAGAACAGAATCTGATGAGAGTGTAACAGGATGTGCATCATGTAAATTTGTGGGAGCTGCTGCAAGAGAACTAGATGCTGCAGCTAAAGTAAGTGCATTAAGGGCAGCGAAAAATAGGCAAATGGCTAGTTTAGGTTTAGGGGCTGCTGTTGACACTTTGGTTCGAGATAGTGAAGGTAATCAGATTATGGTTATGACTTCTACTTCTACAATAACTGAGGGACAAACATTTAGTATTGGAGAAGGTGAAAAGAAGATTACTTTTATGATAATAAAAGGAACGAGGGTGTTAGATGGAAAAATTGTTCCTTTTGAAGCTGTTCCAATAGACAAAGAAAAAATCAATGACGAGAAGTGGAGATTTATAGTTAGGCAGACATCTCTTGCAGAAGTTAGACAAAATGCAGATTTTAAAACTCCTGATAAAGGGGCTCTTGGAGATGAAACACAGGAAAATTTGGGAAAAACCTTTAGCAAGGATTTTGGGATTGTTGATAAATTCACACAAGGTGCTGAGTCTTTCTTTGATTCTGTTGTTGAAATTGTTAAGGAACAAACTGAGAGTAAGCCTATCATGAGTTCAGAATTGCTTAGAAAGAGATAGTTTTTCGTCTTTGATTAATGACTCTTGTTTTATTTTTTTCCTTTTTCTATAGTGAAAGATTATAACTACGGAATAATAATGTTTATATATGGGATAGATTTCTTAGTATGCAGTAATAACTTTTATTGATGATTGTAAAATAAAAATAAAATAAAAAAGGGGTGTTCACCTCGGAGGGTGATTATATGATTGTTAAAGAAGAATTTTTAAACAAATTAAGAGGACTTTTTAATTTGAATTTGTATGAAGTAAAGATTTGGACAGCTTTGCTTTCTCGTGGGATTTCTACTGCGGGGGAATTATCTGAAATTGGAGATGTTCCAAGAAGCAGGGCTTATGATATCTTAGAAAGCTTGGAGAAAAAAGGTTTTGTTGTAATGAAACTTGGCAAGCCTATTAAATATCTTGCTGTTGAGCCTCAGGAAGTTGTTGAAAGAGCTAAAAAACTGGCAAGAGAAGATGCTGAGGATTCTGTTAAGAAACTGGAAGAGATGAAAGGGACAGATGTTATAAGAGAATTAGATACTTTGCATAAACAAGGGATTGAATTTATTGAACCTACAGATTTATCAGGAGCTATCAGAGGGAGACATAATGTTTATAGTCATATGGAAACGATGCTTAAAGGTGCAAAGAAGACTGTAACTTTGGTTACCACTGGAAAAGGCTTGGTTAGGAAAGCTGAAGCTCTTGGCAGTACATTGGAGAAACTGAAGAAGAAGAATGTTAAAATCAGGATTGCTGCGGATTTGAATAAATCAAGCTTGAATGCCGCTAAAGACCTGAGCAAATTTGGCGAGGTAAGGCATGTCAATAAGTTGGGAGCAAGGTTTTGCATTGTTGATGGCGAGAACCTGATGTTTTTGGTCATGCATGATGATAATGTGCATCCAAGTTATGACATTGGGGTGTGGGTTAATACTCCTTTCTTTGCAAATGCTTTGGAGAGTATGTTTGAATTGGCTTGGAAAGATATGACTCCTGCGGATAAAGTTAAGAGTTAGTCTTAACTTTTTTCTTTTTTCTTTTTATTTCTTATTCTTGGATACACGCCATGGTTTGAGAAATGCCAAGGATTGTAGATGGGGGTAATTGCATCAAAAACGCTTTTTGCTACTTCCTCTGGTTTTCCGTTACCATCAATTATTTCTACTGGTCCGAAGAATTCTTTATATTCTGGAGATTTTGCTAATTCTGCTAATGAGAGGTAATGGGAATATACTTTGTTTCTGAAATCTTTGTTACCTTCAAATTTGTCAAGAACTCCTATGTTTTTTGCTCTTTCTTCTGCTGTTTTCTCTGAGATATCAATTAAGAGGGTAATATCTGGAGTTGGGATTCCTCTTTTAGCGTGCATTTGGATTAGTTCTTCTACAGGAATTCCTTGAAGAGATTGATAACAGCATGTTGAGAGAGTATACCTGTTTGCTAGAACTATTGCTCAGGTATATAAACTTGGCTGAATTAATCTTTGACAATGATGTCTCCTATCTTCTACGTACAATTGCGCCATTCTTTCAGCGTTTGCATACGCATCTGTTTCTTCTTTTAATCTTTGTTTTAGTTCTTTTGCATGTTTTGTTGGTTCGTGGGTGATTACTAAATCATTATCTTCAGATAAACTCAGAAGATTTTTTGCCAGCAAAGCTGTTTGTGTGTTTTTGCCTGAGAAATCTCCACCCTCTAAGACTATGAGTAATCCTTTTGACATATCTACTAGAACTATTAAATCTATTTAAACATTCATTTGTTTTTTATTATATTTTATAACATACTCTTTTTTATGGATAAATCTATTTAAACTCATTTTTGTTTCCGATGTTATGCAACAATATCTTGATCTCGTTAAAACTGTTCTTACAGAAGGAAAATATAAATCAAACAGAACAGGTGTTGGCACACTTTCTATCTTTGCTGATACTAGGAAATATGATTTAGAAAACGGATTTCCTATTTTAACTACCAAAGATGTTGGAAAAGGAAGATGGAATTCTGTAGTTAGAGAATTTTTATGGTATTTAACAGGAGAGAACCATATAAGAAATTTAACAAAACATACTAAAATCTGGGGTGCTTGGGCTGATGAAAAAGGGAATTTAGAGACAGCTTATGGAAGATTTTGGAGAAGATTCCCTATACCTGAGCAAGGATTAGAAGGAGAGGCTTGGGCTGATGGAAATTGTCCATGGGTTAAAAGAGAGAGTGAAGGATTAGTTCTTGATCAAGTTAAATATGTTATTGATACTTTAAAAGAGGATCCAAACTCAAGAAGAATGGTCGTTAATGCTTGGCATCCTGGAAACGCTACAGTAAGCAAATTACCTCCTTGCCATTATACCTTTGTTGTGGATGTTTTAGATGGCAAGGTAAATGTGCATATGACTCAGAGGTCTGCTGATATCGCTTTAGGAGTTCCTTTTAATATTATTCATCAAGGTTTTTGGGTTGTTCTTTTTGCGAGAGAAGCTGGATTAAAACCAGGAATATTTGCACACACTTTGATTGATGCGCATGAATATTGCGGTGATGGAAAAAGAGGAGAATTTTATAGAATTCATATAGATCAATTAAGAGAAAAAGTTTTGGATGTGAAGGAAGAAGGAGATTACCTTGAAATTAGAAATTGGATTTTGAGAGAGGCACCGACTGAAGGAGATATTATCGATAATATTAAAACTGGTCACATTCCGGGATTCGATCATATTCCTGGATTGTTAGAACAACTCTCAAGAGAGCCAAGACCATTACCTAAATTGACGATTGCTGATAAACCTTTAGACGAACTTGTTTTTGATGATTTTAAGTTAGAGGGTTATAACCCTCATCCAGGTATAAAATTTGGAATAGCTGTTTAATTTTTATAAGAGGAGTATAATTGAGTTATTCTTCTTGAACGTTCTTTGATGATTTCTGAGGGCAATTGCTTTAGTTTTGAGGCTTTTGTTCCTGACCTTGAAGAAGCTTTGGTCTGGTTTGGAAAGGAGGAAGATTGTTATTAAAATGAGAGTATTAGGCGGGGCAGTCCTTTACAAAATAAATGTTGCAAATCCGGTTGTGAAGAAACTTATTGAATTTAATAACTTTCTTTGCTGGAAGAATGTTGATCATGTGGATGGGATTCTGATTAAACAGCCAATGTTGCGTTAAGTTTTATAAATATTTTTTTCAGAGCGATTTGTACGAATTATGCTCTCGGATGAAACTCGTATCTGACTTCATAATATTTTCCGTTAAGATTTAACGTTGTTGTGCCGTTTATCGGGATATCTATTTCTGTTCTTCCGTCAATTGATCGAATTGCACGAATCTTATTATGGAATAATGTTTGATTGCTTGTATCTGTTGGATCATAAGGGAACAACCTCACTTCTCCGCTTCTCCAGCCTCTAACACCAATTCTACTAAAAGAGGTTATTAATGTGAAAGCTTTAAAGAATTCTTCAACCCTTCTTGTTAACTCTGCATGTGGCATTGTGGAATTTTCTTTGTAAACCATTTCCATTGTATGATTTACTGCTTTGATATATTTAAATATTATGTTGATATATTATTACTATTAAAAAATACGTTTTTTGGAGAAAGGTTTGAATTACTTACATTTAATTTGTTAGAACAAGGAGAAAGTTATCAAGACTTCTTAGCAAAGGTTTCAGCAACTAGGATTGGAAATAGAATTGTTGCATCCCCGAAGACTTTGATTGCTTTTGCCCCTGGCTGGATTTTCCCCCAGGAGATTGCTTCTTCTGGCAAGGCTCCAGCGTCACTGCCATCAAATTCCTGAGCATTGTTGATGTAGACTGCGTAATCTGCTCCGTTTCTTAACATGTTTGTGTTTAAGATTGCGTGTTTTACCAAGCCTGAACCTAGAACTATGATTCCTGATTTTTTTATTCCGAAACTGGTGTCGTTTAGTTTTTTACCATCTTCTGCTATATCCAAGAGGAAATCAGGATGCTTTGATTTGAAAAAATAAATATTATCTCCTATTGAACCATCGGTGATTGCAGGGCAATAGATCCTGATTTTATTTTTATATGCCCAATAACAAATACTTTCTTTGTTGTTTATTTTTTCTCCTAATGCCCAGATTAAGTCTGATGGCGAGATTGGTTGTTGAGTTGATTTTTGCTTTTGATAGAGCTCTTCTAATAATGGCTGGAGGAATTGCTCGAATTTAATATAACGTGAATTTGGAACAAAAATATTGCCTATTCTGTTGATTCCTTTCTTTCTTAATGTGCTTCCATCTGCTCTGAAATCTCCTAAGATGAAAGAACCTAAGCATTTGATGATGTCTTCTTCAATTCCGCCTGCTGTTGTGACAATGACGTTAACTTTTTTATGTTCAACAAGATACCTGAAAACTTCTCTTAATCCTGATGAGACCATGTTTGAAGTGTAACCTAAGTAGATGAACGCTTTATTTTTAATCATTTCTTGAGTAATTGAGATTGCTTGTGAAAGGTGAGTTGCTTGGTAACCTGTTGATGAGAAACTAGCAATAATCTTTTTGTAATCTATTCCTCGGTTGAAATCATATCCTTGGATTTTGATTCCTTGAGGCTCTTCGCTTCCTCTTAAGAGGTTTTTCTTAGCTGTTTCTAGGTTACTCTTTCCCATAAAATTATTCAAGAAATTAGGTTTATTAAGGTTTTTGTTGGGATATAGATTAAGCTAGCTAACTTACCTTGCTTGGGAAATAATTGTTTAACCTATTTTGTAGACAACATCATGCTGCCTTACTGGCTCATTAACTTTTAATCCAACAGACTGCTTTGGCTTTGCTTCTTTGATTTTTTCATGCTCTTCCTGCATTGATTCTATTTTCTGCTGGAAATCTGTTGTATGGCCTTTGATTCTTATTGAATCCCCTACTTTAACCCCTTTGCTTAACTCCATCACAGCTACATTAATATTTGCGTAGTAATGAGTTATTTTTCCTATTTCGGTTTCCTTTGGCTTTTTTTCCATGTGAATGATATACTAAATGGATATTTAAAATTTATTATTTGATTTAGCTATAGTGAAAGATATAAAGTTCTACCCTTTTTTGTATATTTTCCCTAATAAGCAAAGACGCCTATTATTGGGCAAACGTGTCCTTTGCTATATGGTTAAATTATAATGAGAAGATTTTTAAGGAGGAAATAGGAATGACAATGGCGTTTGGTTAAGATGGATGAAAAAACTTGGAAATTAAAGAGGAAACTTGATTCTCAGCATCAGGAGAAAGAGGATACAGAGGTTAAAGTAAAGAAGAGCCTGAAATTAAGCATTATTGAAGGCGGGTTTGCAAGTGCGATGGTTGGATTTGGAGAAAGCTTCTTTTCTGCTTTTGCTATTTTTTTAAAAGCCAGCAATTTTCAGATTAGTCTTATTGGTTCATTGCCAAGAGCGATGGGGTCTTTTGTACAGTTATATTCGCATAAAATGCTGGAGGTGTTTAAATCCAGGAAGAAGCTTATAGCCTTTTTCGTGTTTTTACAGGCTTTGATGTATCTGCCAATTGCTCTTGTATTTTTCTTTGGAAGTTTTAGCGTTCCATTGCTGCTGGTGTTTTTATGTTTTTATTATATTTTCGGGATGATGGTTGGTCCTGCCTGGTCTAGTTGGATGGGAGAGCTGGTTAGCTCTGATATCAGGGGGGCTTATTTTAGCAAGAGGAATACGATTGCTGGGTTTGTTTCTTTTACTTCTGTTTTGATTGCGGGTTATTTATTGCAGTATTTTAAAACAGGGGATGATAGATTCCAATTTTGGGGATTTTTGATTATTTTTATGCTTGCATTAATATTTAGACTGGTTTCTTTTAGCATGTTTTTAAAAAAGTATGAGCCTGAATATGTTTCTCAAGGACAGGATGATCCTGGGTTCCTGGATTTTTTGAAGAATGCTGGTTCGAGAAACTATGGGGTATATATTCTGTTTTTATGCTTTCTTAATTTTTCTGTTTTTATTGCAGGACCTTTTTTTGCAGCTTACATGCTGTATGATTTGAAATTAAATTATATCCAATACACTTTGGTTACAAGTTCGGCTGTTATTGCAAGATTGATTTCTTTGAGGATTTGGGGGAAGATGGCTGATAGATATGGCACTAGAAAAGTTATGACTCTGGCTGCTTTTTTTATTCCGATGATTTCTATCTGGTGGCTGTTTTCAGGGAATATTTACTATTTGATTGTTATTGAGATGTATTCTGGATTTGCATGGGCTGGATTTGAATTGGCTTCTTTTAATTTTTTACTTGAAACAATTACTCCGAATAAGAGAGCGAAGTATATTGCTTATTATAATGTGCTGAATGGTGGGGCTTTGTTGTTTGGAGCTTTATTGGGTGGGTTGTTGATTAAATACAACCAAATTTTCTGGTCAAAGTATTTACTTGTTTTTTTGGTAAGCGGGATATTTAGACTAATAGTTGTTTTGATATTTGTGCCTAAACTTAAAGAAGTAAGGAGGGTTGAAGAGGACATAACTTATCCCAGATTATTGTTTAGTATTTTTAGCACGATGAGAACTGAGGGGCTGGCGTATGATGTTATTACTTTCAGGCCTTTAAGAGAGAACTTGAAAGGGCCTTTGAAAAAGATTAAAGATAAGTCGATTGAGAGGCTTAGAGAGCTGCCTGATGATTTAAAAGGGCTGTCTGATGATTTGAAAGGACTGCCTGAGGAGGCTATGAAGATTCCAAGGAAGATTACAAAGAAAATTATGGATAGGCCTGCAAAGATTAAAGTTAAATCTGGAGTAAATATTATGCCTAGAAAGAGAGAGGTTGTTAAGCAGGAAAATATTAAGAATGAGAAAACTCCTGTAAAAAAGAAATAAGTTTTTATACTTGTTTTATTTTATTTCTTTGGGTGATGTTTATGACTGCGAAAAAAAAATCAGTTAAGAAAAAAGTAATGAAGAGAAAAGTTGTTCACGGCAAGACTTGTGATTGCTGTTGATTTTTTCTTTTTTTTATTGATCGGCGTATTTTACTGTTTCATCGTTTAGAATTTCTAGTTTAATATCCGCTTTTTTGAATAATTCTTCAGATTCTAGGCTTGCATGATATTTTTTCTCACATACGACCCTTTTAATCCCAGAATTTATTATTGATTTGGTGCATGTTGAACAGGGAGTCATTTTACAATAGAGTGTTGCACCATCAATTGAAATACCCATTTTAGCTGCTTGACAAATAGCGTTTTGTTCTGCATGAGTTGTTCTTGTGCAATGCTGTGTTTGTGTTCCATCTTCATGAACAAGGGTTTTCATTTGGTGCCCTATTTTGTCACAGTGGGGTAGGCCTATCGGACTGCCAGCGTAACCTGTAACGAGAATTCTTTTATCTTTAGCAATTACACATCCTACTTTTCCCCTGTTACATGAAGACCTTTTTGCTACGGTGTGGGCGATGTCCATGAAATATTCATCCCAACTGGGTCTCAGATCATTGTTTTTTATCCTATGATAGACATCTTCTAGTTTTTTATTTAGTTCTTCAATACTACCATTGTTGGTTAATTTAAAATCTGATAATTCTATACACTTTCGGATATTTCCTTTGTTTGGATTATTTGAATTCATTTCTCTTGCTTCATCTTCTATGAACTTTTCAAAGGTTATGTTATCTGTTTCGTTTTGCCTTTTGAATATCCGTTCATACCTAATTTTTTGGTCTGCGTCAACAGCTATCAAGAAAAACGATTCTTTTTTTCTAAGAGATTCTACCTCCCCAAGTGTCCTGATGCTTTCTATTACAGCATCTTTGTTTTCTTTTATTGCTTTTTCGTATAATTGCTCTACAATATAGTCTGGAGAGTTTTTCTCTCTTAATTCATTTGCAAGAAGAACCATTGAAGCCCGGTTTATTAGTATATTCCTTGCTTTTAATTCTTTTACTAAAAAATCTCTTACTGAATAATGACTGAAATCTTTTTCTTTTAATAATTCAGCAACAACACTTTTTCCAGCACCGAGACTTCCTGTTAGGCCTATTATCATCAGGATTTTATGCTATTGGATTATAAAAACATTTTTACAGTTTAATCTCTATTAGTTATTCGATTTTAACACTTACTCCAGCCACAATGATCACATGTTAAACAACTTGTTTCGTGTTTTACTCCTGAACCACATTCAGGACAGGTTCCAGCTCCTTTTACCTCAGTTTTTACTGCTTTTTCCAATCCATTTTCTATTGGTTGTATGATTTGCAGTGTTTCATCTTTACTGTTTTTATTGAATATGTATCGTTCAAGTGCTTGACCTATTGCATCCGGTTTTGATAGAATCCATCTGCCGTCTTGTAATGTTGCAGTTGGTCCTGATATTCCCTTTAATTCTTTTACAATGTCTCTTGGATCTCCGCCTAATCTGAAGATGTACGAAATTAATCTGCTGATTGCTTCTGTGTCAGCTGCAGCTTCCCCCCCTGCTTTTCCTACGGTGTTGAATACTTCACACAACCCTTGGTCATCTTCATTAATTGTTGTGTAAAGATTTCCGTTTCCTGTTCTTGTCCTGATTGTCACCCCATGAGTTATTGCTGGTCTTTGTCTTGGGTGAATTTTGCCATTTATTGGAGTTTCTTGTTTTTCTGCATGATTTGTTGTTTCCATTACTCCTTCTCTGCTGCCTTCTCTGTAAACAGTAACGCCTTTTAGACCTTGCTTGTACGCTTCTCTGTAGATTAGGCTTACAGTTTCCAATGAAACATCTTCTGGAAGATTTATTGTTGAGCTTATTGATGTATCTACATACCTTTGGATTATTCCCTGCATTTTAACTCTAAAGAATGGGTCTATTTGATGAGCTGTTCTTACATGTTCTGGAAGATTATCATCGCTGCCAAAAAGTCTTTTTATTAACGCGTCATAGATTTTAAACTCTTTTAATTCTCCACCTGATTGTTTTACTCTTCGATTGTAGCTTGTTGCAAATATTGGCTCTACTCCTGATGAAGTTTCGGTTATGATTGAGCCTGTTCCTACAGGAGGCATTGTTAAAACTGTCACGTTCCTAATCCCATACTGGCTAATATTCTCTTTTAGGTCTTCTGGAAGAGATTGAACAAACTTGCTTTTTGAATATCCTTTCCAATCAAATAATGGAAATGAGCCTCGTTCTTTTGCTAATTCTATTGAAGTTTCGTATGCTGCTTTTTGCATGGTTTGCATTATCTTTTCAACTATTTGCAATCCTTGCTCGCTATCGTATTTTATTTCCATTGCAACCAATGCACTGCCTAATCCTGTTAATCCTAATCCTGTTCTTCTGTCATTTGATACGGCTTTTTTTATCTCTGGCAGTGCGTGAGAATCTGCATTATAGGTTATAACATCGTCAAGAAATCTTGTTGAAATTCTTGTTGTTCTATCAAAATTATTAAAATCAAATGAGCCATTTTGCTGTACAAACCTTAAAAGGTTAATATTGCCAAGGTTACATGCTGTGTAAGAGGCTAATGGCTGTTCCCCGCAAGGATTTGTTGAGGTTAAAGGTGTTGCGTATTCTCCATTATGATATGCTTTTGTCCTGTCCCAGAAAATTACTCCTGGTTCTGCTGATGTATGAGCATTTTTAATCATCATGCCCCAGACTTCTCTGGCTCTTAATTGTTTTTCACCGAATTTTTCTCCATACTTTGTTGATAAGGGATTTTGATTTGTCCAAGAAACTGTGTAATCGGTATCTTGCTCAACTGCCTGCATGAATTCATCACTTACAAGAACACTGATGTTTGCGTGTTTTACTTTTGATCTTCCTAGGTCATTTTTAATAGTGATGAATTCTTTTATATCTGGATGATGAACATCTAGGGTAATCATTAAAGCACCTCTTCTGTTTTCTTGTGCAATTGTTTCTGTGCTTTCGCTTAATAAATGCATAAATCCTGTTGGACCTGGCGATTTTTGGATAGTGGCATTGACCTGGGAACCTTTTGGTCTTAATACTGACAAATCAACCCCTACACCTCCCCCGCTTCTATACACTAAAGCAGCTTCTGTTATATGCTGATAGATTCCTTCTATGCTATCTGGAGGGGCTGCTAATGCTCTTATTTTTTTATCAGGCAATCCTGCTGCTCTCAATGTTTCTACAAGAGATTTGTAAGACACTCCATTGTTTTTTGCTTTAAAAACTGTTAAAGCTTGTTCATCTGAAACCTCTGATAATCCATCTCTCAAGGGGGCCCACGTAATCGGGATAACATAACAGTTAGACAATGTCGGTTGTCTTTTTACATCTTCTCTGCCTGCTCCATGGTTGATTCTCCCACCGGGAACAAATGCGTAATCTTTTAAAATACCCATAAATTGTTCATACCAGAAATCTTGTTTTTCTTGAATTTCTACTCCGGCTATTGCTCGAGATACTCTATCCCACATTTGCAAAGGTCCTGTTTCTCCTGGTGCGAGGTATTTTTTTAGTAAAATTTCTGCTGGAAAGCATTCTTTTTTACCATCTGGAGTTGTAACTATAGAATCAGCGTAAAAAATCTTGGCATCATTTGCTCTTGAAATATAAGCTTCTAAACCTTGTTCACAAATTCCTGAGTTTATTAGGGATCTTCTTAATCTTGCATTATCGTATGGGATAGAACTCCCTTTTGTAACCATCATCTTTAAATTTTCCTCCTTTATTCTTGTATGAACTCTGCCAGCACTTCAGATTCCAAGGATTTTAATTCCTCCAATGAATCCATTGCTAGTTTTAGCTCTTGCTTGGCTTTTGAGATTGCTTGCATTTTACCTCTTTTACCTTCTGATTTATTTTTTCTTTAGTTCCCTGATTTCTTTTTCGAAAATAAGGGTTACTTGCGTTCCCCTTATCAACCCTATGCGACCACGACTAATGGTTACCTGCGTTTCCCTCTATGTTACTAAAGTAACAAGTGTTCAGCAAAGCTGAACATATCAACCCTCTGCATCCTATTTCTTCTTTAGCTCTTTAATCTCTTTTTCGAAATCTTTGGGATCGGAAAATGATTTGTACACTGATACAAACCTTATGTATGCTATGTCATCTAACTGTTTTAACTTTTTAATGACTTTTTCTCCAAGCAACCTCGATGTTACTTCTTTTGATTTTAGCTTTCTTAATTCTGATTCTATGGCATTTACTGCTGCATCAATCTGCTCTATTGTTACCGGGCGTTTTTCTAATGCCTTGATTAACCCTTGTTTTAACTTTTCTTTATTGAATGGCTCTTTTCGATTATCCTTTTTTATGATTGTTAGCTCTATGTTTTGGATTCTTTCATAGGTTGTGAAGCGTTTTTTACAGCGCAGGCATTCCCTTCTCCTGCGTATTTCATGGCTGTCTGTTGGTCTCTTATCAATGACTTTTAACCTTTTTGAATTGCAATATGGACAGAGCATATAAGACCCGCTGCGCAGTTCTTATGAACTCCAGCTTTGAAGTTCTGAACTACACTTAAACCACAAGATGTTGTGGTTTAATCCTGAGTTTATCTCAAGATATTGATTTGTAAATCGCTTGTGCTTATAAATATAATTAAAATAAAATATGCATATTGCAGAACCTTTTTTTCTACTGCAGTTGTAATTTTTGAATTAATATTGCAAATCTTTTTAAGTAAGAGTTAAATAGAAAAAGTATGAAAATAGAGTTTAATAAAGAAAAATGCATTGGTTCTGGGGCTTGTGCTGCTAGTGCTCCAAGCTATTTTACTTTAAATTATGATGAGGGGAAAGCTGTTTTGGCTCATAGCAAGAGCAATGGAAAAGAGGTTTTTACTGCTGATATTGTTCATGGGAAGGAACAGGAAGCAATAGATGCTGCTAACAGCTGCCCTGTGAATGCTATAAGGGTTTTAAAAGATGGCAGGGATGTTGTTAAAGTTGATGTTGGAACTGGAGGAATGAGAGAGATTAAAGCTCAATATGATGATTTGAAAGAGTTTAAAATGGATTCTAAAGGGTATTTTTTGATTAGGGTTAATAAAGAGAAGAGGAGAGTTGAGGCAGGGCACTGCAAAGGCAAGAATGAGATTGATGTGATGGTGTATGGGGATAAGGCCATTGATATTTACATGACCATTATTAAACTTGGATTAATCGTTGAGATGGGTCATGCTGCTTATCTTGGCAGAGAGATTGAGAAAGCTTGTTTGGCTTTGAAGAATGGTTTAAAATATGTTCAGGATGATGAGCTGGAATTGAACTAAAATGGTCAAGACTATTGAAGTAGAATTCCGTGGACAATTGTCAAAGAAAAAATATGCTGAACTTGATATATTTTTCAATAAATATGGTAAATTTAAAACCTTTAAAGAAAGAGTTTTGATTGATTATTCTTGTTTTATTCCTGGTGAAGAATTAACTAGCAGGACAAAAGATATTCGATTACGTGTTACCAACAAGGTTCCTGAGATTATTGTTAAGGTTGGAAAGTTTGGTGGTTCTGAAATGAGGAAAGAATTATCTGTGCTTACTAATATTGGTGAGTTTGACAAGTTGGTTGAGATTTTTGGATTATTGGGTTTGAAAAAAGGTGTTCTTTGCTTCAGAAAAAGTAAGGTGTATGATTACAAAGGAATAGAATTTGCTCTCGTTGAGGTTCCTGGACATAGCTATTATTTTGAGGCTGAAATGATGGTTCACACAAGGTCGGATAAATCCAAGGCCCAGAAACATATCTTAGATGTTTGTAAAGACCTCGGGTTAAAGACGTTTGATGATGATGGATTTTATGCGTATATTGAAAGACTGAATAAAGAATCTAACGAGGTTTTTGAATTTAAAAATCATAAAAAAGATTATTTTAAGAAAAGATTTAAACTTTAGCTAGATTTTGACTTTTAAGATAATCAAATACTACTTTTGACCATTCTTCCATGTTCTCTTTGTATGGTTCAAGTTCTTGTAATGTGTAGAACCCTTTCTTTTCTATTTTGTGTGTTTCTTTTACCTCTATGTTTTGGTTTTCTATTTCTATGATATACACTACGCCAAAGTGCACTTGGTCTACAGGATTTTCATCTAAGTTGAGGAATCCTAGAAGTTTAAGATTCCAAGTTCCTTGGTAGTTGATTTCTTCTTCGAACTCTCTTTTTGAAGCTGATTCCAAGACACTTTTGGAATCTTCTGCATCTTTTGTGTTTATGTGCCCTCCTATTCCAAGAGATAACTTTTCATGCAATCTTGTTTCATTTGCTTTTGGAAGACGCTTATACATGAAGAATTTATCTTTTTGCTTGATGAGGATGTAGGGAATAATCTGCTGGAATCCAAGGCTGGTTTCTACAAAATTTCTTCCTTTAAAATAACCGTAGATGCTTATTCTGCGAAGAATTTTGCTGTTTACATTTATAGGCATAAGCCCTGTAAAATAATCTTTTTTTTCATTGAACAATTCAGGCCGGGTTATTACTAATACTAATTCGTCATCCATGCATTTGCTATTTGAATTGATTATAAAAAGATTTATGTTTTTTATTATACGTAATAATATTGGTTTTTGCTTCTTTGCTCTTTATCTAATTGAGAACCGGGTTTATTGATACGCCTGCGACCAGATTCTTTGTCTGTTCTGTATGTTATATCCAGGAATTTTAACAATTTGTTCATCCCTGCTTGTTTTTCCATTGGTTCGTTAACCAATCCTTTTTTTCCCGGAATACCCTCGAAGACAAGCATTGAGTCTGCCAAGTAATCTATGAATTGAATGTCGTGGTCAATTATTATTGCAGTAATTTCTTTTTTTAATACGAATTCTTTGATGATTTCAGCTATTTTTAATCTGTCTTCTACATCTATGAATGCTGATGGCTCGTCCATGGCAACTAAATCAACATCTTCTGACAGACAGGCTGCTATGTGTGTTTTTTGCAGTTCTCCTCCTGACAATGTTGAGATTTGATTATTAAGAATGTTTTGTAATCCTAATTTTTCTAAAATATTTTGCTTGTACCATCCTGAGTTGAATGAAATTCCAGCGCGTTCTTTTAAGAATTCCAAGACTGTTTGATTGATGTTTGATTCCAAGTATTGAGGTTTGTAAGATAACTTTATCTTTTTAACTTCTCCTTTATCCGGCTGCTCTAACCCTGCGATTAATTTTAAGAATGTTGATTTGCCCAATGCATTTGCACCTACAATTCCAAGAACTTCTCCCTGATGCAAGTTTCCTGAGTTTGTTTGCAAGGAAAATTGTGTATACTTTTTTTCTAGGTCCGGGTAACTAATTGCTATTTTTGGAGATTTTTCCTGAACTTTTGGAGAGGATGCGAATTTAATTTCATAATCTCTGAATCTTAGATTTTCATCTGGAATAAATCCTGATAGATATTCATTAATCCCGCGTCGAACTGATTTTGAGGTTGAAAATACCCCGTATGCTGAGGGCTCTCCGTAGACAATGTTGATTTCATCTGAGATGTAGTCCAATGCTGTCAGGTCATGTTCGATTACCAGACAAGATGAACCTTGGGTTAACTCTTTGATTAACCTTGCAACTTTGATTCTTGTTGTTATGTCTAAGAAGGACATTGGCTCGTCTATGTAATAGACTTC
>DATDZG010000041.1:0-24472 GCA_035288805.1 Candidatus Nanoarchaeia archaeon | reverse complement strand
TGATTTGTTTTCTATTCTTGGATTCTCGTATAAGCTTGTAGGAAAAACAATCAAAACTCCTTTAAGGAAACTAGAGGAGTTTTTGAAATAAACTACCCATTGATATTACTGGCCATATGCTCATAAAAATGACCAGAGTCTCTTGGGTCATCTCTATGGCTTTTTTGATATAGTTCTGAGGGAGGAACAGCAAGAGTTCTTTCTTGGACCACTTCTTCAAAAATGTTATACAGCCCTCTTACTCTTTCATCAACATAAACAAATCCTTCAGAAAGATTCTGTAAATAGGTATCGTAATCTCCAATTTTAGAGTTTCTTTCATGCGGAGGTACAGAATTAAAAAAATTAACAATTTGCACAGCAAGCTCAATACTTCCATCGACCAAATGTAAAGTTCGTTTAGCTTGACTTTCAGTTATCTTAGCACTCATCAATTCAACAATATCATTAGAAAGATTTCTTCCCTCATCCATTATTTTTATTTTCATAGTCATTACCTCCTAAAAATATCATGTTGAGAAACAAACCACTTTAAAAAGTTTGCTTAATCAACTCACTTCTTAGCAGGCTTTTTAAGTTTTTCAACCGTTTCTTTAAAAGCATCTATTTGTCTATCACTTAGATTATTATACCTGATATAATTTAGCTTAATGCTCCTCAAGAATGCATTTTCTTTGTAATATTCTTCTGAAATATCAAACATCTTTTTCATTTTCGGGTCTTTAATTTCAGCGGAACCCTCATTTTTCCAGCAATCATAGCAAGTAACAAACTTATCTCTCCAAGAAGCTACAACATAATTCTTTTTGCATCGATAACATAAGATTTTGAAGCTAGCCATCTCAATTCTTTAATCTCTCTTATTAAAAGGGTTTGGTTTGAAAGAGCTATCTAAAATCCATTTTTTTAATCAGAAAAATAAAAACGATTGCTAGAAGTATAACTACAATGTACTGAAGAATAAAATAAGCGGTATTGAAAATAGTAAGGATGTTTAGAAGTTGATTAATTATAAGAGTAGTCAGAAAAGAGCAAAAAATTCCCAGCAGGAGAGCGAGAATAGTGTTCAAGGCGTTTTCAGGTTTTATCCATTTATTGAAGAGTTTATATTTAAGGATTTTATATAATAAAATTGCTAAAGGTATAAAAACAATTAAGTAAGGTAAGACGATATCGAATAATCCAAAATCTCTAAGGAATTGATATGTTGGGCTAACCATAGGTTTCCTTTAATTTGTAGGTATATAACTCTTTTGAAACAAGCAAACTTTAGGTTCTTTTCCACTAATGCTTTTCTTTTTCACAAAAGTTTCTTTTTTCCTTAAGGTTTTTTCCACTAATCTTTCTTTGAAAGATTGGTGCACCAAGGTTGTAAGGCAACCTTTGTGTTTACAAAGAAAAAAGCTTATTGCCTCGTCCGAGATTTGAACTCGGGTTTCAACCGTTCTCCTTTTTCTTAGGTTTCTTTCCCAATTTTTGCTAAAGCTTTTTTCTAAAAAGCTTTTGAGAGGGTTGTGTCCTATCGGTTCTTTACGATTGACCGGGCTAGACTAACGAGGCATTAGCCCTACCTGGATTTGAACCAGGGTCTTCAGGTCCAGAGCCTGACGTCCTTGACCACTAGACTATAGGGCTATAAACCCTTCCCATATTTAATGATTTATAAAACTAACCACAAAGAATAAAAACCACAATCATTCCTGAAAATCATGGCATTACAAGAACCAACATCAATGAGCGAATGTGTTTATTTCACATCAAGAGTCCTGCAAAATAATGGAAAAATAAGGGCCTGGGTTTTAAGAGAGCATTGTCCTAAATGCCAACAAGGTTTAATGGGAAAGCCATTAGACTCAAAAACAGGAAGGCCAAAAATCCGCTCAGAATTATACGAATGCCCAAAGTGCAAATACCAAGCACCTATTCAAGAATATGAAGATACGTTAACTATCAGTGTACTGTATACATGCCCTCATTGCAGCAACAAAGGAGAAACTCAATCACCTTTTAAGTGGAAAAAAGGAAAAGTTCTAAATATAGAAACAGGAAAAGAATCAACAGCACCTTTAATCAAATTCCAATGCAGCAAATGCAAAAAAGACCTGAACATAACAAAAAAGATGAAAGGATAGATTATTCCAAAGCTAATCTAACATCTTCTTTCTTAACAGTTTTCCTGCCAGAATGCTTTGCCAACTGCCAGCATCTCTCTCCAAGTTTAACAGAATACTCTTCCAAATGCTTTCTAAATTCTTCAGCACCATCTTCAGAAACTCTCTCAGCCCCAGCTTTCTTCATCAGCCGAGCAACCGCAGCATTGGGCAGTATTTTCTTGTTGGGAACTTTCATAGGGATAAGAAATGTTTCAAAGTATAAAAGATTTAGCAAAAATAAAATCGAAAGCAAATCTTTATAAACCCTCTAAAATCACAAATAAATACCCTACTGGTCATACAAAACAGGTTATAGCAACTGCTCTAATTAACCGCTGATTCTCGAGGAAAGATTTAAAAACAAAGATAAAACCAAAAACTAAACCAAAAGAGATTTTGGGAATACAAAACCTTTTTTAAAAAGGGTTTGTGCAGGTAACACTTATATGGGTAGAGGAAATAACAGACCAAGACGAGGAAGTTTGCAGGTATGGCCTAGAAAGAGAGCTAAAAGCCAGAATGTCAGAATTGGTTCTTGGAAAGATTCAGGAAAAACCCAATTGTCAGGATTCGCAGGCTACAAAATTGGAATGACTCAAATTTCTTATATTAACAAAGTTCAAGGAGCTCGCGGGAGGAATAAAGAACTGGTTACACCTGCAACAATCATCGAATGCCCCCCATTAAAATTATTCTCAATAAGATTTTACAAACGCTCACCTTACGGCAACAGGATAGTTTCAGAACACTTGGTTAAAAATCCAGACAAGCATCTTGAAAGAAGAATCTACATGCCAAAACAACATCAAGAAAAACAAATAGAAAAATACGATGATATAAGGATTTTATGCTCAACCCAGCCTTACTTAACTTCATTATCAAAAAAATCACCAGAGCTTATTGAAATAGCAATCTCAGGTCCTTTAGATAAAAAACTTGAATTTGCAAAATCATTAGCAAATAAGGAAATAAAAGCTTCAGATGTTTTGCAGGAAAGCCAAATCATAGATGTGCATGCAGTAACTAAAGGAAAAGGATTGCAGGGAGCAGTTAAAAGATTTGGCGTTGCATTAAAACAAAAGAAATCTGAAAAGAAAAAACGTTCAACAGGTAATCTTGGAGCATTCACACCAAGAAAAGTTCTCTTCACAGTAGCCCATCCAGGACAAATGGGATATCATACCAGAACAGAATTCAACAAGCCAATCATAAAAATAAGCAATGAATTGGAAAAAATAAATCCAAAACAAGGATTTACAAGATATGGATTCATAAAAAACGAATATGTTTTAATCAGAGGCTCAACACCAGGTCCAAGCAAGAGACTGATAAAAATGACCAATCCTCAGCGCAATAACAAGCCACTCAATATAGAATTAAGGATGATTAAAAAATAAACAAAATGAAAACACATTCAAGAGAAGGAAAAGAACTTGGAAACTTAGAGTTGCCAGAGCAATTCAAAGAGCCTTATCATCCTAATCTAATCAGGAGAGCAGTTCTCTCAGAGCAATTGTCATCCCGCCAGCCTTATGGGGCATTTCCAGAAGCAGGTAAAAGAGCTTCAGTCAGAATCTCAAAACGAAGGAGAGATTACAGGACTTCATACGGTCATGGAATTGCAAGAACCCCAAGAAAAGTAGTTTGGCACAGAGGAAGGCAATTCGGATGGGTTGGAGCATTCTCGCCAAATACGAGAAAGGGAAGAAGGAGTCACCCGCCAAAAGCAGAAAAAGTATTAGAAGTTAAAATAAATAAAAAAGAAAGAAACAAAGCAATCCGTTCTGCATTATCAGCAGCAATAAACAAGGAAATTGTAAAGCTAAGAAATCATGTTATTCCCTCAAACTATCCTTTTTTCCTAGAATCAAGCATAGAATCAATCTCAAAAACAAAAGATGCAGAAAAATTATTGCTTTCCTTAGGATTGGAAAAAGAATTAGCAAGAGCATCAGTCAAAAAAGTCCGAGCAGGCAAAGGAAAAAACAGAGGAAGAAAGTATAGAAAAAAAACAGGTCCATTAATAGTTGTTTCGCAAAAATGCTCCTTATTGCAGGCAGGAAAAAACATCCCGGGAGTTGACACAGCTATTGTAGACAAATTAAAAGCAGAGCAGTTAGCTCCAGGAACCCATGCAGGAAGATTGACAATATTCACAGAATCGGCAATTGAAAAATTAAGAAAGGAAAGGTTATTCACATGAGTATAAGTTACTATCAAATAATCAAGCATCCAGTCTCAACAGAAAAAACAGTCAGGTTAATGGAAAAAGACAACAAATTAGTTTTTGCAGTAGCAAGGCAATCAAGCAAGCAGGAAATCAAAAAAGCACTTGAGGAACATTTAAAAATCAAGATAGTGAAAATCAACACATTGACAACTTCAAAAGGAATAAAAAGAGCATTTGTCAAGCTTTCAAAAGAAACTCAGGCAATTGACATTGCAACACAATTAGGAATGATGTAAAATGGGAAAAAACTTAATCCAACAGCGAAGAGGACGAGGAACTCCTAGATACCTCGCTCCAAGTCATAGATACCATTACGAATTAACATACCCCTCAACAAAGCAGCCATTAAAAGGAATAATAAAAGATTTAGTGCATCACCAGGCTCATAGTGCACCATTGGCAATCATCGAATATGAAAACAAAGAATCAATCTGCATCCCAGCCCCTCAAAAAATAAGGGTTGGAGATGAAGTTTTCTACAACACAGAAGGAAAATTATCTCCAGGAAGCATTCAGCTGCTTTCAGAAATTCCAGAAGGCACACAAATTTACAATATTGAAAGAGTCCCAAATAATAATCCATGTTTTTGCAGGTCAGCAGGATCATTAGCAAAATTAATCTCAAGGTCAAAAGAGTATGTAATAGTTCAATTGCCTTCAAAAAAAGAAACAAGATTGAATCCAGGTTGCAGGGCAACCATAGGAGAAATAGCAGGCTCAGGAAAGCTAGAAAAGCCAATTTTAAAAGCTGGAAAACGCCATCATATGATGAAAGCCCGCAATAAATTATATCCTCAGGTTTCAGGTGTGGCAATGAACGCTGTAGACCATCCATTCGGTTCAGGTAGAGGAAGGCATAAAGGAAAGCCAACAATCGCTCCAAAGTATGCTCCTGCAGGAAGAAAAGTAGGAATGCTTCGAGCAAGGAGAACAGGAAGGAAATAAATGGCAAAGCAATTTTTTTATCATGGAAAATCAATAGCGGAGTTGAAGCAGATGGAAGATTCGCAGTTCATAGCATTATTGCCAGCAAGACAGAGGAGAAAATTAAAAAGAGGTTTGGCAGCAGAGCACAAATTATTATTGAAACGCATCGACATGGTATTAAAAGGGAAATCAAAAAAGCCAATAAAAACTCATTGCAGAGATATGATAGTCCTGCCAAAAATGGTTGACTTAACAATTCATATTCATTCAGGAAACAGATATGTTCAGGTTATGATTATTCCACAGATGATTGGGACATATCTTGGAGAATATTCATTAACAAGGTCAAGAGTGCAGCACTCAGCTCCGGGAGTGGGGGCAACAAGGTCAAGTGCAGCAGCATCAGTCAAATAAACAAAAAATGGAAACAAAACAAAAACACGCAGTTGTCCACGGCTTATCTTTGCCAATCTCATTAAAGACATCTATCGAGATTTGCAACCTGCTTAGGCATAAAGAAACAAAAAAAGCAAAAGCAATTTTGGAAAGAGTCATAAAAAAGCAGCAAGCTGTTCCATTTAACGTATTCAGAAAATCAAGCTCACATCAACCAGGAAAAATGGCAGAAGGAAGATATCCTGTAAAAGCTTCAAAAGAATTTTTGCAGATGGTAAAAAGTGCAGAAGCAAATGCAATGCACATGGGAATGCCAAGCAATCTCGTAATCACAGAAATAAAAGCAAACAAAGGTCCTTTGCAATTTCACGCAGGAAGGCAGCGTAGGATTAGGCATAAAAGAACTCATGTTACAATCAAAGTAGCAGAGCATATTCCTGCAAAAGTAGAATCAAAAGAGAGCAATAAAAATAAACAACAAAAGAAAAACGTGGACGCCGGAGTTAACAAGAACTCGCAGGGGGTCTTGTAATGATTGAAAAGAAGATTATTCAGCAAAAGATGAAAGAGCATTTGATTAAAGATTTTATTTCAAAAGAGCTCCCAAAATCATGCTATAGCAATCTTGAATTAAGGAAAACACCTCTTGGAGAGAAAATTTTAATCTACACTTCAAGACCAGGATTGGTTGTCGGTGGAAAAGGTTCAAACGTTCAGAGACTAACAGAATTATTAAAAAGAGATTTCAAAATGGAAAACCCTCAAATAGAGGTTGTAGAAATTGACAATCCTCATTTGGACCCTCTATCAATCGCAGAGAAAATAACTTCATCGTTCGAAAGATTTGGCCCAAAAAGATTCAAATCTTTAGGTTATCAAGCTCTTCAAGAAATAATGAATGCAGGAGCATCTGGAGCAGAGATAGTAATAGGGGGAAGAGGAGTCCCAAGTTCAAGGGCAAGAAAATGGAGATTCCTGGCAGGGCACTTAAAAAAATCAGGAGATATTTCAGAGTCCTTTGTTAAAAGGGCACAAGCAGTAGCACATCTAAAATCAGGTTCAGTGGGAGTGCAGGTAGCAATCTTAACATCAGACATAAGGCTCCCAGATGATATCAGGATTAAATCAAAAGAAGATTTTGCAATAGAAGTAAAACCTGTAACAGAGCAGGATGAAATAAAACAGCAGGAAAAAGTAACAAAGAAAAGAGTAAGAAAAACAGCATCAAAATCAAAGAAAGAACCAGCAGCCTTAGAATCACAAGACACAGAAGAGGTCAAAGAATCACAAGACACAGAAGAGGTAAAGGAATCAATCCAGGAAAATAAAAATGAAGAATAGCTATAAAAAAATGGACTCAGCATCATTATTATCATCTTTAGAGCCACTGCAAAAAGAGCTTTCAAAATTAAACACTCAAAGATCAACAGGTTCAAAACTGGAAAATCCCGGGAATGTAAAGAAGATTCGCAGGAATATAGCCAGGATTTACACAGAACTTAAATTAAAAACTCAAGGAGGTGCAACAGCAAGGAAATGAGGGAAATTTGCCCAATATGTGGGTTGTCAAAAGATCTTTGTGTTTGTGAGGAGATTGCCAAAGAAGAACAGCGCATTAAAATAAAGGCAGTGAAGAGAAGGTTCGGCAAGATCACAACAGTCATCGAAGGCATCGATAATAAACAAATCAATATAAAAGATTTGGCAAAAAAACTTAAGGAAAAATTCGCATGCGGCGGAACCTTTAAGAGTAATACTATCGAGCTTCAAGGCGACCATACCCAAAGAGCAAAAGAAGAGCTTGTAAGGCTCGGATTCGCTCCAGGCACAATATCAATCATAAGATGACACCAACAAATTTGATAGGAAAACAGGCAGAGGTTGTTGAATCAAAAAACAGGTCTTTGCTCGGAATCAAAGGAAAAATTGTTGATGAGACAAAAAACACAATAACAATCTCGATTGGAGACAAACACAAAAAAATCATCAAATCCCAGATTGCACTAAAAATAAACAACATAATCATAAAACCTTCCCAGAGAAGGCCAGAAGAGATAAAATAAGAAAACAAAATAAAAAATAACATGGAAAAAACAAAAGCAAAAAACATTGGATTGAAAGTAGAAGCACCAAAGAAAGAATGCAGCGATAAAAACTGCCCTTTCCACAGTAGCCAGAAGGTTCGAGGCAGAATCATCGAATGTAAGGTAGTGAAAACAGACCCTTTCAAGTCAGCAACAGTTACTTTTGAAAGAATCCATCAGCTTCCAAAATACGAAAGATTTGAAAAGAGAACCTCAAAGATTCATGTTCATAACCCTCCTTGCATTAACGCACAATCAGGAGACAAGGTAACAATCGCAGAGACAAGACCTATCTCAAAGACAAAAAACTTTGTGATAGTTCAGATACATAAGAACGATAGACTGGCAGGGATTAACAAGGATTCGCAGAGAGGTTTACAATGAGGATAGTTAGTTGTGTTTGGATTCACGAAACGTTTGATGTTTTGGGGATACAAGACCTTGCTAATTTGTCTTTGACAAATGGCGCACAATCTGTTGCAACAGATTTGTGTTTGCTAAAAGGGATTGTGCTGGAGGTTTTGTTATGAAATCGGTAGATGCAAGATTAACAAGAGGATTGCCAATGGGTGCAAGAATAGATGTTTGCGATAATTCGGGCGCTAAAAAAATAAAAATATTCTCTGTAAAAGGAGGAAAAACAGTAAAGAGAAGATATCCTGCAGCCTCTGTTGGAGATTTGGTCAATGCATCAATTATTAAAGGAAAACCAGGAATGAAAAAACAAGTAGTGCAGGCAGTAATTGTAAGGCAGAGAAGACCTTACAGAAGATTGACAGGAGAAAGAATAAAATTCGAGGACAATGCAGCAGTTGTCTTAAGAGATGAAAAAGGAGCGCCAAAAGGAACAATATTCAAAGGAGCAATTGCAAAAGAAGCAGCTGACAGATGGCCAGAAATAGCAAAAGTTGCAAGCATAGTGGTATAGAAAGATGAAAAAAGAATTTTCACATTCATGGATTTCAAGCAGGAAGCCGAGGAAGCAGAGAAAGTACAGGCATAACGCCCCATTAAACTTAAGACATAAAATGCTCTCCTCGCATTTATCAAAAGAATTAAAGAAAAAATATGGGATAAGAAATCTGCAGATAAGGAAAGGAGATTTAGTAAAAATAGTGAGAGGGCAATACAAAAAGAAAACAGGAAAGGTAGAAAGAATATCAATTACCCGGTACAAAGTTTATGTGTCGGGTGCAGAACATGTAAAAAAATCAGGAGAAAAAGCATCTTATCCAATTGACCCGTCAAATCTTATAATCACTGAATTAAACTTAGATGATAAACAAAGGAGTATAAAACTGAAGAAAAATGGCACAACACCTATCAAGGGCCTCAACACCAAAAAATTGGCCGATAAAAAGAAAGGAAACTAAGTGGATTACTCGAGTTAATCCTGGAACACATCCTTTAGAGAGAGCTCTAAACTTAAACATCCTGCTTAAAGATTATCTAAAGTATGCATCAACCTCAAGAGAAGTAAGGAACATTCTCAACCAAGGAATAATTCTGGTTGATAAGAAGGTAAGAAAAGACCCAAAGTTTTCAATAGGAGTGATGGATACTATTGAGATAACAAAAACAAAAGAATATTTTAGATTAATCTTAGACGAGCGAGGCAATTTCAGCCTGGTAAGAATCCCGCAGAGTGAGTCATCATTAAAACCATGCAAAATCATAAACAAAAAAATACTTCCCGGAAAAATTACCCAGATTAATTTGTTTGATGGAAGAAACATGCTATCCGAGGACAAATCATTGAAAGTAAACGACACAATAATCTTAAATCTTGAAAGCAATAAAATTCAGGAGCATTTGAAATTCGATAAAAATGCAATCATCTATTTAATTTCAGGAAAGAAAGCAGGTCATTCAGGAAAATTAAAAGAAATTTATTCAGAGTCTTTGTCCAAGCCAAGAATACTTCTTGATTCAGGAAAAGAAAAAATAGAAACTTTGAAAGAATATGCTTTCGTAATCAATAAGGAGTTTTTAAATCATGAAACACATAATGAGACAGATAAGAGTAGGTAAGCTAACACTTAATATGGGTGTTGGAGAACCAGGAGACAAGCTTAACAAAGCTTTCAAACTCTTAGAAATCATTTCAGGAGAAAAACCAGTAAGGACAAAAACAGAACGCAGGATTCCTACCTGGGGAATCAGGCCTGGACTGCAAATAGGCTGCAAAGTAACTTTAAGAGGGGCAAAAGCTGAGAAAGTGCTTAACATGCTTTTAAAATCAGTTGAAAATAAAATCCCAGAATCAAAGTTCGATGCTTACGGCAATCTATCATTCGGAATCAAGGAATACATCGATATCCCGGGAATAGAATACAGGCCCGAAATAGGGATTTTAGGATTAGAAGCAGCAATAACTTTGGAAAGGCCAGGGTTCAGAGTAAAATCAAAATTAAAAAGTGCAAAACTTGGAAAAAAGCACAAAATAACAAAACAGGACGCAATGGAATTCATGCAGGAAAAATTTCAGGTCCAGGTTATAGAGGCGTAAAATGACATACAGCGAATACAGCAAAACTTACAAGCAGTTAAAGAACAAGAAAGCAAAATGGAAAAAGTTTGTTAAACATAACGCTCCAAAAGTAAGAAAATATGGAAAATCAGCAAGGAGATGCTCTGTTTGCGGAAGAATCGGAGGATATGTAAGAAAATACGATTTAAACCAATGCAGGCAATGCTTCAGGGAGAATGCAAGAACTTTAGGGTTCAAGAAATACAAATAAAATGGCACTAAACGATACATTAGGAACAGTACTTTCTCATATTCATAATTGCGAGAAAGCAGGAAAGAAAGAATGCACAGTATTGCATTCTAAATTGGTTACTCAGGTATTGACATTGATGCGCGATAATCATTATATCGGAGAATTTGAAACTATCAACGAAGGAAATTCATTGAAAATAAAGGTAAAGCTTCTTGGAAGCATTAACAAATGCAATGTTATCAAACCCCGATACGCATTCCAAAGAGGAAACTCAGAGAAGTTTGAAAAGCGTTATCTTCCTGCAAAAGGATTTGGAATAATTGTTGTTTCAACTTCAAAAGGAGTTATGACTTTAGAAAAATCACGTGAATTAAATCTGGGGGGGAGATTATTATCCTATATCTATTAAAATGGCATCAAAGATTGAGAAAGTCATCAGGATTCCGGAGCACGTTCAGGCGCATCTAGATAAGAGTACATTAAAAATCAAGGGGCCGAAAGGCGAAGTCAATAGGCAGTTCAGGCATCCTTCAGTCAATCTTGCAATAACTTCAGGTTCAATTAGTGTTTCAACAGAATCAACCTCAAGAAAAGAAAAGAAAATCATGAATACCTTTGTGGCACATATAAGAAATTTGCTCAAAGGAGTTGTAGAAGGTTTTCAATACGACCTGAAAATCTGTTCAGGGCACTTCCCAATGACTGTAGCAGTGGATGGAAATCAAGTTTTAATCAAAAATTTCCTTGGAGAGAAAATACCGAGAAAAGCAAAAATAGTTCATGGAACAAAGGTAGAAATAAAAGGCAATGACATTTTTGTCTCAGGTGTAAACAAAGAGCATGTAGGAGAAACAGCAGCAAACTTAGAGCAGTCAACAAGAATAACCAACAGAGATAGAAGAGTTTTCATGGACGGATTATGGATTACCTCCAAGGCAGGTAAGAAAGCATGAAAGCAAACAAAGAATCATCAAGCCAGAGCACAATCAGGAAAAAGAAAAATCCAAGATTTTTGCGCCAGGATGCAATCAATCTCAAAAACCTTAAAATGGTCTGGAGAAAACCCAGAGGAATTCATTCAAAAATTCGCATGTCCATCAAAGGGCATAGACCGATGGTTAGAATAGGGTATAGAAATGCAGTTGAAATAAGAGACACCCATAATGGAATGAAAATCATCCGCATAAAAAATCTAAAAGACATGGAAAAAGCAGCAAAAGATAATCTGATAATCATCTCATCAACTCTCGGATTCAAGAAAAAGAAAATAATCATGGAAAAAGCAAAAGAACTTGGGATTAAAATACTAAACATAAAACATCCTGATGAATACATAGAAAAAAATAAGAAAAAAATGCATAAAAAAGAATCTCAAAAAACAGTTCTGCCAGAACAAAAGAAGAATGTAGCTCACAAAGAGCATGAAGTCAGGGAATTGTCAGAACAAGAAGCAGAGGAAAAGAAAGCAGAAGAAAAAAGAAAAGTATTAGAGAAGGCAAGATAAAATGAAACTCAAACTCCAAAAAAGATTAGTGCACGATTTAATGAATGTGGGAAAGAAAAGAATAAAATTCCCTCAGGAAAACGCAAAAGAAATAAAAGAAGCAATCACAAAATCAGACATAAAAAAATTAATCAACTCAGGAGTCATAGAAATAAAGCAAAAAGGCGGAAAGTCAAAGGCACACGCTCGATACATAAGAATTCAAAAGAGAAAAGGAAGAAGGCAGGGCAAAGGCTCTCGTGAAGGAAAAAGAACAGCAAGGCTCCCAAGAAAACAACTGTGGATGGCAAGAATAAGAATTCAAAGAAGATTCATTAAACTGCTAAGAGAAAAACAGCTTATCACCACAAAAGACTATCGCAGTCTTTACTTGAAGGCAAAATCAGGAGCATTCAGAAGCAAGAGGCACATCAAAATTTACATTACAGAACAAGGATTGATAAAAAATGGCAAAAAATAAAAACTTCACAGTAAGATTAAGAAGAAAAAGGCAAAAACGCACAGATTACAGAGCAAGAAAACTGTTAATCCTCTCAAACAAGCCAAGACTTGTAGTCAGGAAATCACTAAAAAACATTTCAGCGCAAATAGTCCTTTACAATCCGCAGGGAGACAAGATTGTTGCAGCAGCTTCAACAAAAGAATTAAAAAAGCTTGGATGGAATAATGTGAATAACATCCCAACAGCATATCTTCTTGGAATCATGATAGGGAATAAAGCTCAAAAGCACAACATTAAAGAAGCTGTGCTTGACCACGGGTTATATCCCTCAACAAAAGGTTCAAAAATTTATGCAGTTGTAAAGGGTGCAGTTGATGCAGGATTGAAAGTTCCACATTCAAAAGATATTCTTCCAAGCGAAGAGAGAGTCCACGGAATCCACATTATTAACCACGCAACATTGCTAAAGAACCATCCAGAAAAGCTTAAGAAGCACTTTTCAAAATCAAATCCAGAGGATATGAACAAAAAAGTAAATGAAATGAAATTAAAATTAATGGGAAAATAAAATGGCAGAAGAAACAACACAAGAAATAGTTGTAGAAGTCCCTGAAGGGGTTGTAATAAAAAAGGAAATTGAAGAATCTTCCTGGAAACCAAAGACAGAACTAGGAAGAAAAGTAAAATCCCAAGAAATAATCTCTGTAGAGCAATTGCTGCAGCAGGACAAAAAACTTTTGGAAGCAGAAATCATAGACATTTTGGTAAAGGATATCCAATCAGATTTATTAAATGTAGGCCAGTCAAAAGGAAAATTCGGCGGAGGAAAACGCAGTATCTGGAGACAAACTCAGAAGAAAACATGCGAAGGAAACAAACCGAAATTCGGAGCAGTCGCAATAGTTGGAAATAAAGATGGTTACATCGGAGTAGGACATGGAAAATCAAAAGAAACAATGCCTGCAAGAGAAAAAGCAACAAGGGCAGCCAAGCTAAATATAATCTCAATAAGAAGAGGATGCGGTGCATGGGATTGCAATTGCAAGCAGCATCATTCAATTCCATTCAGGGTAGAAGGAAAGTGCGGTGCAGCAAAAATAATCTTAATCCCGGCAGCTCGAGGTACAGGATTGTGCGTTGAAAAGGAATGCAGGAAAATTTTAGACATGGTTGGGATAAAAGACGTTTACGCAAAAACATTCAACTCAAAAACAAAATTAAATTTAATCTACGCTTGTTTTGCAGCTCTAAAGCAGCTGTCAAAGACAAAAGTTCAGGAAGATTTCAAAAAAAATCTGGGAATAAAGACAGGGAAACAGCATGAGTAAACTCGCAATTATCAGGATCAGGGGAATAACAGGGGTTAAAAGAGAAATAAAAGGAACAATGGACTTGCTGAGATTATACAACAAGAATCATCTTGTCATAGTTGACAAAAACGAAACAAACATCGGAATGCTGAAAAGAATAAAAGATTTTGTAACCTGGGGCGAAATATCAGAAGAGACATTCAAAGAGTTATTAAAGAAACGCGGAAGGCTTCCAGGCAGCATGCTGTTAACAGAGCAGTATCTTAAGGAAAAAACAAAATTCTCAAGCGAGGAATTCGCAAAAGAATTTTTCTCAAAGAAAATCCAGCTAAAACAAGTTCCAGGATTAAAAACTTTTTTCAGGTTAAAACCTCCGATTGGAGGATTTGAAAGCCAGGGAATTAAAACACCTTTCTCAATGGGCGGTTCTCTAGGATACAGAGGAGACCAAATCAACATCTTGATTAAAAAGATGCTCTAAAATGACAACAAGAAGAAGAAGAAAAGTCAACAAATTGCGCGGGACAAGGATGCACGGCAAGGGAGTTAAGAAAGGAAGAGGAGCAGGAAACAGAGGGGGAAGAGGAATGGCAGGCTCAGGAAAAAGAGCAGGCCAGAAAAAATCTTTAATCTTAACAACCTATGGAAACGCATATTTTGGAAAGCACGGATTTACCCGCCCGCGAAAATCAATAAGAAAAATTCTTGCCATCAACATAGAGCAATTAGAAAATTACAACAAAGAAACAATCAACTTAACAGAACTTGGCTATCAAAAGCTTCTTGGAAAAGGCATCCCAAATAAAAAATACAAGATTACTGTGGAGTTATTTTCCAAACAAGCAAAAGAAAAAATAGAAAAAGCTGGTGGGTCAATAAACTAAAATGGCTTTCATTAATAAGCTGGTCTCTGTACTGCCTGAAGTTGCTTCTCCTCAGCAAAAATTCGTCTCATTTAAAACAAAAATAAAATGGACAATAATCATCCTTCTTGCATATTTTGTTCTGGGAATTATTCCTCTATACGGTTTAGGGAGCAATGCATTGCAAAATCTGGATCTTCTTGCTGTTATCCTAGGAGCTCAGTTTGGAACAATAATCTCTCTGGGTATCGGCCCATTGGTTACATCTTCCATTGTATTGCAGTTATTAACAGGCTCAGGAATATTGAAAATAGACACATCAACACATGAAGGAAGAGCTTATTTTCAGGGATTGCAAAAAATATTTTCTATATTCTTCGTCATTTTTGAAGCTATAATCTATGTATTCCTAGGAGGATTGTCTCCCTTACCAGGATTCTCGCCATGGATCCTTGTTGTTCAGTTATTCATAGGAGGATTATTGATTATGCTGATGGATGAAGTATGTTCAAAATGGGGAATTGGCTCAGGTATTTCATTATTCATCGCTGCAGGAGTATCCTTGCAAATCTTCATAGGAGCTTTCTCTCCATTATCAGAAGCAGCTGCAGCATCATCAAACCTCCCTATAAATCAAAAACTTGGATTCCCTTTCACAAATCAGCCGCCAATAGGAAAATTCTGGGTATTGATTAAATCATTAATAGAAGGCAGCATCACATCAGCGTTAAGAGCTCTGGCAACAATAGCAGCAACAATAGCTGTATTTGCATTGGCTGTTTACATTCAGGCAATGAAAGTTGAAATTCCATTATCTTTTGGAAAAGTCCGGGGATATGGAGTCAGATGGCCCTTGAAATTTACATACACCTCAAATATTCCCGTTATTTTAATCGCAGCATTTCTTGCAAACATTCAACTGCTAGCAAGATTATTGGAGAGCAAAGGGCATGCATGGTTAGGAACATTTTCAGGAAACGCTCCATCATCAGGAATTGTCCTCTGGTTAAATGGTCCAAATATTCTAGAAGCAATCTTCACAGGTGGAACAACCTGGATGTTATTCGCACAAGCTCTAACTTATATGCTCTTCATGGTAGCAGGCTCAATAATCTTCTCAATTTTTTGGGTTCAAACTTCAGGCATGGACGCAGCATCGGTTGCAAAACAATTAATGTCAACAGGATTGCAAGTTTCTGGATTCCGAAGAGATGAACGTGTTTTAGAATCAATCCTGAAACGTTATATCATGCCTCTGACTGTGATGGGTGCAATAACAGTTGGTTTTCTGGCATCTGTTGCAGACCTCTCGGGCGCATTGTCAAGAGGAACAGGAATCTTATTAACTGTGATGATTATCTATAAATTCTATGAAGACCTGGCTCAGCAGCATTTGATGGAAATGCATCCAGCTCTTCAAAAAGTCATGGGTGGTGGAAGATGAAAAAAGGCATGCTTATGCTCCTTGTTGTAATGATACTAAGTGTAATAGTTGCATCTCTATGGGATTCTGTCCCTTTAATTAAAAATTCAGTTCACGCAGTTTTAGACCCAACATTCGGATTCTTATTGAATGTTCATCTTCTAACAGGATTCTTAATCATAACATTGTTAATAACTTTAATAACAACTCTTGTCCAGAAATATGGAACAGACCAGGCTGCATTAAAAGCAATCAGGGATGAGCAAAAGCAAGCTCAGGAAGAATTAAAAAAATATAATAATGACCCAAAAAAGATGCTCGAATTTCAAAAAAAGCAATTTGAAAAAATTCCAGAAACAATGGAACTGACAATGAAGCCTTTAATCTACACTTCAATCCCATTTATATTATTAATCAGATGGTTTTCAGATACCTTTAAAAACCTCAACGAACCAAAGTTTTTTGGGTTTATGTCGTGGTTTTGGGCATATTTAATATTCGCCATCATCTTCAGCATAATCTTAAGGAAATTACTCAAAGTCTACTAGAGTTTTTTCTTTTGTAAAAGAAAACATAAAGAAAGAAAAAAATATGGCGCGCTTAGAAAAATCAAGAAAACGCAGAATAAAATACACCAAACTATCTGGGAGAGTTTCAGTAAATAGAATTCAAAAAAAATCAAAAGTAAGGACATGCTCTGTTTGCAAAAAACCATTGCACGGAATAACAAATGTTCAAAACAAGCTTCAAAAAAAACTTACAAAATCAAAGAAAAGGTCAGAGAGAAGATTCCCTGAATTGTGCAGTGGCTGCTCAAGAAGAGCTTTAATTTCAAGTCTAAGAAGCAGTAATGAAAAAGGGATCCAGAGGGTTGATAAGGGAGACGGAGGTAGCCCTTATGAGTGAAGAAAGATTATTAGGAAGAATCTGCTATAAGATAGCTGGAAGAGAAGGCAAGAAGGCAGCAGTGATAGTAAATGTTCTGGGGAATAATTTTGTTGAAATAGACGGCCAGGTAAAAAGACGCAGGTGTAATCTATCCCATTTAGAACTGACAAATACTCAATTAAAAATCAAAAAAAACATTTCAACAGACGAATTAAAATCCTTATTAAAAGAGCAGGGAATAGAAGTAAATTACACAAAGAAGCCAGGAGTTAAAAAACCTGTGAAGCAGAATCCTGAAAAAGAGCCTAAAACAAAGGCAAAAAGCAAATGACTCAAGAAGATTTTCAAAAAAAGTATTTTGAATTCCAGGTTCTTAATGAAAAACTCGCTCATTTGCAGGAGCAGCATTCTACATTAGAGTCCCACTTAAACGATTTAACATTGCTAATCTCGAGTCTTGACAGTGTTGAAAATTTAAAAAAGGAAAATGAAATTCTTATCCCATTGAGCAATACAATATTCGCAAAAGCAGAACTGAAAGAGACAAAAAATTTCATTGTAGGAGTAGGAGCAAATGTTCTTATTGAAAAATCAAAAGAAGAACTCCTAGAAACAATAGAAATCCAAAGAAAAGAATTATCATCAATCTTGTTAAAACTTGAAGAAGAGATTAAAAAGATTGCATCAAGAGCCCAATCATTGCAGTCAGAACTTCTGGAGCAATAAATATTTAAAACCAGTTAATATCAGGGTTGTATGAAAAAAAGAGTGATTATCCTTCTCCTAGTATTATTGCTATTTACAGGCAATGTAATCGCAGAAGAAATTTATCAGAACTCAGTAAACTATCCCCCTTTAACAAATGATATTCCAGGAACAGCAACCCCCCTTAACCTTGATTTAAGATTATACGCCGTAGACCCGGAGAATTCCCAGCTGACATTTTTCTTTCAGCAAACCCAGTCATCAAATTACGACTCTCAGTTCACAACATGTTTAATCTCATCAGCAGTACTTTCCTGCAATCTTGGAGATTCAGAAGGTTATGAGATAATTCCAATCACAGTCTCAGACGGAGTAAAATCCTCAACATTAAACTTGAACATCTTCAACCAGCCGAAGCAGGCTCTTACAGAAACCGCTCCTAGAGCAGACTTAGGTCCAGACATCTTATCTTACCCGGGGCAGATGGTTACAATAGACGCATCGAAAGCAACAGACGTCAACAATGATTTAATCTTCCAGGATTCATCATTCATTTGGAAAATGAACAACCAGGTTATCGGCCAAGGAATAACTTTGTTGAAGAGATTTGACTCCGCAGGAGTTTATGTTATAGACTTAGAGGTTAAAGATTCTTCAGGATTGATTGGCAAAGACCAAATAAACATAATTGTTCAGGCAAAGAATCGCTGCAAGAATACAACAACTTCTTATTTTCCTCAAGATACAATCTGCAACAGCGAATGGCCAGGTCACGAAGGCGAGCTTGTTGCAATAAACACTCGCAGTCAATCTTGCGATTTAATCGAGGTATGCTCAGAAGATTTAGATTATATAATCGAAGATGCAATCGACTGCTGCGACGGCAGCCCATTAAAAGACCAAAAAAAATCACCAGCATGCAATTTTGCAGGCAAATATTCTCAAGGCAGCATTAAACGCTGCCAAGGATTATATTTAATCAAAGGTGTAGGAGATTCAGCAATCTACATGCAGGATTATTTCGAAGCTGAAATGTGCTGCTACGGTGTTGAAAGCATTTGCAATTCCCCTGGAAACTTTTACAAGGCAAAACCTCTTCCAAGAACGCAAAAACAAGAAAACATCCAGCAAATCCAGTGCAAAACAACCGAGGATAATCGTGTTCTCGGTTCATGGTTATCAGATTCTGTACTGCAGTACAACAATATTGCTCTGCAAGACATACATGCTTCAGCAACAATCAATGTTCTCGGGACAGGAACATGTGTAGACTATTCAGTCTCGCTAACAACATTGTTGAGAAAAGCAGGATATTCAGGTGAAGAGGTATTTGTGGCAGAAGCAAGCAACCATGCCTATACTCTAATAAGGCTTCCATTAGACAGAAAATTCCATTTTGTCGATACAACAGGAAACAACAAACCTTCTATTGTTCTTGGCAGCGCGCCTTATAACTATCCTTACTGCGAAAATCTTCTCAATTGTTATAATGATTTAGGGAAGCAATTATGCCCTGAGATGAGTGAAATTGTCGGTTGTGAAGGAGTAAAAGAGCCGTTTACAAGACAAGCTTCAAGATACAGCTTTAAAACCCAAAAACTAGTTAAAGGTGTTGTCGCATTATTCGTAGACGAGGTAAAAAGATGAGTGGTTGCAGAGGGTTCAGGTTTTTCCCGAGGGCTTTTTTTAAAAGGGCTCTAAGAGAAACGCAGGTTCGTGGTCGCACAGGGTTGATAAGGGGGACGCTGGTGACCCTTATTGACGAGGTAAAAAGATGAAGTTTAGCATTATACTAATCATAACAATTTTAATAGCAACCTCTGTATCAGCAACCCAGCTTCTAAGGGAAATTCAGCCTGAAAACCCAAAAACCCAGGATATAATCCTGGTTAAAATAAGTTTATTAAATGAAAACAACCTCCCCGGAAACTATGAAATAGAAGAAATCCTTCCAGGAGAAATAACTCTTATTGAACCAAGTTCTCCAACAGAGATAAAGCAAAGAGATGGAATCTCAATTTCAACATTAAAATGGAATATTAATGCAGAGCCAGGAAAAGTTTCAACAATATCATACACATTAAAAGCAAACAAGCCAGGCCAATTATCATTCTCTCCATTAGAAGTAACTTCAGATTCAGGAGATTCAGCAATAAGCAATTCAAACGAACTAACAGTATACTGCAGTCCAAATAACATTTGCGATAAAAGCGAGAATTACCTCAATTGCCCCCAGGACTGCACAACAGGAGCTCAGGATGGAATCTGTAATCCAATCCAGGACTCAATTTGTGACCAAGATTGTACAAAAGGAGCAGACTCAGACTGCAAGGACCAAAAATCAAGTTTTACATGGATTTACTATCTTTTATCTGGCATAATCCTTTTAGCAATAATCATCTTCGTAATAATGAAACTAAAAAAACAATCACCCGAACCAGTTATACAGCAGCCCCAACAACCTCTCCAGCAGCCCAACCAGCAAAAAGAGCAAGACCCTTTATCAGGATTCCCGGGAAGCAGGAATATATAATAGATTATAATTAAGTTTATAATCAAACCCTCTATTTCTCAGGTATGACCAAGGTATTAGAGCATTATTCAAGAAAAGAAATCCAGCAGGCAATCTTACTGGCAGCAAAAAACAAAGAAGTAGCCATAAGATACGGTGAAAAAGGTTATGGCAAAAGACCAGACACATTATACTATACAAACGATATTCATGATGTAGCAAAATCCGGAGCAACCTCTTTTCACATCTCAGAAGAGCTCTGGAGCAATCCTTTATTATTAAAAACAGGAATGACAAAATCTCAGCTGGATTCAATAAGAACCGGTTGGGATTTTCTTATAGACATCGATTCAAAGGACTTTGAAATAGCAAAGAAAGCAGCAATTCTATTCAGGGAAGCGTTAAAATTTCATAAAATAAACAGTTACTCAGTAAAATTTTCAGGAAACAACGGTTTTCACATTGGGATTCCATTTGAAGCATTTCCAGAAAAATTCAACAATCAAAACTCAGAATTATTGTTCCCAGAGGCTCCAAAAGTAATGGCATCTTATCTGAAAGAGATGATTAAAGAGCATTTATCTTCTTCAATCTTGCAGGAACCTTTAGAATTACTGTTAAAAAAAGCAGGAAAATCCCAGGAAGAAATCTCAGAAAAAACCTGCAAAAAATGCAAATCAAGAGCAATCGAATTAAAAAGAATAACCTATCAGTGCAGCAGATGCAAGCTAAAAGAGCAAAAATTCTCAGAATTTATGTCTGTTTGCCCAGAGTGCAATCAATCAATGTCAAAAATTCAGGAGGAATTATTTTTAAAATGTTCTAATTGCAACATCCAAGAGGAATTGGATGGAAAAAACTTTCAGAGTGGAAAATTTAACCCATTTTCTCTGGTAGACATAGACACAGTCTTAATCTCCTCAAGGCATCTGTTTCGCTGTCCATATTCAATAAATGAAAAATCAGGATTAATCTCCCTGCCAATCAATCCAGAATCCCTGGAGTCATTTCAAAAAACCCAGGCATCAATCAGACAGTTTAGTTTAGGCCCTGTCTTTCTCAACAGAGATATTAAAGAAAAAGATGCAGCACTATTGGTAACAAGAGCGTATGAATCTTACTCAAAATCACATGGCAAGGAATCAAAACTAAGAATCTCAAAACCATCAACACTTTCAAAATCTATTTCCCAGCAGTATTTCCCTCCATGCATTCAATTAGGGCTAAAAGGAATAGCAGACGGAAAGAAAAGATTCATTTTTATTCTCTACAATTTTTTATCCAGCACAGGATATTCCCATGAAGAGATAGAATTCATGATGCACGAATGGAATAAAAATAATAAGGAGCCTTTAAGGGAAAATTACATTCAAGCGCAATTATCTTGGAGTAAAAGGCAAAAACAAAAAATTCTCCCTCCAAATTGCGATAACCAAGCTTACTATCAAGCATTGCAAATCTGCAAGCCTGATGGATTTTGCAGGTTAATTAAAAATCCTGTCAATTACACGTTAAGAAAAAACACAGAACAAGAAAGGCAAGAAAAAGAATTAAAGGATAAACAAGAAAAAGAAGCAAAATTAAAAGAGAAGAAGGAAAAATTAAAAGTGGCTAAAGCAAAGAAGAAACAATAGATTTATATAGTATTTATACTACATTAATGTAGTCTTGGTGATTAAATGGTTTATTTTACAGATATCAGACCAACAATCCATTATCTTGAAGACCCAACAAATAATCTTCCATGGGAGAAGGTCGTTGAAATCATTTTTACAACAAAGAATCCAAGAAAAAAAGGAGATAAGTTTGAGATAGAAAAAGACAGCTATTATATCCTGTTTGAAATAAACAACAGCGTATTATTTGTCATTAATGCAAAAATCAATAAAGGTGAGTCAAAATGAGATGTCCTGAATGTAAATCAAATTTAAAGAAAGTTGAAGTTAGTGTGCATGGTGCTAAAAGCAAAGCTACCAGTTATCAATGCTCTAAATGTGATTATTTTGAGTTCGAGCCTTTATCTTCAAGGAAAGTGGTTGAAGAACTTCATAATACTCCATTGAAAATTAAGCAAAAGATAGTTAAGCTATCCCAAGACAGGTTAGGAATTTATTTCAACAAAAACATAGTGACTAGTTTAAATATAAAGAAAGGCGAGGAGATATATCTTTCTGTGCCAGATACAAAACATATCGTGCTTGAACTTGTATCTAAAAGGTAGATAAGATAGCGTAATAAGATGTATTAAAGAAAACGCAAAAGAAAGGGTTATAAATTTATCTCTCTTCTTAGACACATGGCAAAAGAACAGCAGCCTTCATTAGGCATACAAGCAATTCTTGAGCAGCTTGACAACTGCCCAGCATTAGAGCTGAGGAATCTCCTCACCAGCCCAAGACTCAGGAGAGAGCTTCATAATATGAGTGTAGTAGAAGAAATTTCTCAACGACCAGGATTTCTCGGAGATTTTTGGGAAAGGGTGCAAGAGACATATAACCGAGAAATGGAAGAAAGAGCAAGGCAATCGATGGAAGAATGCAAAACTCTTGGAAGATTAACCTATTAAAAAAAGAACATGAAAGAAACAAGTATTAAATCTGAAGGTTCATTAGCAGACATACTTGCAGAGGCAATCACGCCAGAATTAAGAGAGCATTTAAAAGATATTGATTATATGATGCATTCAAACATAGATGGTGCTTGGTTAAGAATACAAGGAGGGCATGATAGATTATCAATGGAATTAGCAGGGGGCAAAAGCAAAAGATACGGAATTGTATACTAAATTAATTTTAAAATTTTCCTAAAACTCTTCTCATTCTGATTTCTCTTATATTCTTTCATAGCCTTAATCATCTCCTCTCTGTTAACATTAACTTTTCCAGGAAACAGAAGGGCTAACTTCAAAATATATTGGCAAAATTGAGTAATGTTCTTAGGGTTTTCAGTAATCTTGCATCTCTCAAAATCGATAAATCTAGGTTTATTCTTTCTTATAATCACATGCTTGTAAGGATGGTGCATCTCTTTTTTGTTCATTTTCAACGAGTCCATAATCCTGCATTGTTTCAAGCAATCTCTCAGAATCTTAGCAATCTCCTTTATCTCTGCTCTTTGAACATACTCTTCAATCCTTTCTCCTTTAATATATTCAGCTTTAAACCAATCATCTCCACAATCAACAAGTTTAGGTCCAATTTTTCTCTTATTAAGCTTCTTCAGCCAATCAACCTCATTTTTAATCTGATAAGAAGAGGCCTTCTTAATAATACATTTTCCTTCAATATACACCGTTCCACGTTTTCCTTTTGCAAGAAATTGCATAGATGGAAAAAGAAAGGTTTATATAAAAATCTTCGTTATTTTCCCATATGAATAAGAGGTTAATCTTTCTTGTAATAGCAATAACTTTATTCTCAATTCAATATGCAGAATCAGCTACAAACACATCATTCTCAAAATCAAGAGCAATCGACTGGCTGGATAATAGAACTTCAGGAGTCCAGGGCAATCAGGAAACCGCATTGTCCTTGCTGGCATTAAACAGCAATAACATGGATGTTTCTGAAAAACTACAGGAGTTCCTTCAAAACAATCCAGATAGAAACTGCTATCCAAGAGGTAATTGTAAAATCAAAGATACCTCTTTCAGCATATTGGCTCTTGACAGGTTGGGAGAATCAACAGAAAACGCATTGTCATGGTTAAAAACAAAAGAACATATAGCAAGAACCCAGGGAGACTGGTTAATTCAGATATTCTCAACAGGTTCAGGAAAATGCACAATCTCTCATGAAGATGACCCTGAAATATTTGTTTTTGTCAACGGAACAAAAAACCAGCTAAAGCTCAACAATCAGTTCATAGACTGGATAGACATTAAAAGAGATTTAAAGTCAAGCCTGGAAGACCCCCTGGAAGAATTTGAAGTTGATTGCAGCGATTTAGGGGGCTCGACAACAATCTCATTATTAAGAAGAACAAGGAGTTCAGGAGAAGAATTTAGGATTCTGCAGCAGGAGGATACAAACAAAGCCACATTGAATGTAAAAGATATTTGTTACGGAGACGCAGGTTGCAATAAAGATGATACTTTCATAGCATCATTTATCTTATACACAATAAACAAAAACAAGGAAGACAATGAAATCTCAGCATTTCAGTATCTAAGGGATAATGCAGTATCAAACTTAGATTACGCAATATTATATGACATAACCCAGGATGAAAGATATTCAGATCTTCTTCTTGAAAACCAAAACGAAGCAGGAAACTGGGACAATGATATTTTCACAACCTCGATTGCAGCCTA
>DATDZG010000040.1:0-12048 GCA_035288805.1 Candidatus Nanoarchaeia archaeon | reverse complement strand
AATAAAATTGCTGAATTTGCTGGGACTATGCAATTTGTTTATTTTCATGTTGTTTGGTTTTTCTTCTGGGTTACGATTAATCTTGGATGGTTTGGTGGCAAGGGTGTGTTTGATCCTTTTCCATTTGGATTATTGACTATGATTGTGTCTTTGGAAGCAATTTTTCTTTCTACTGTTATTATGATTAGCCAGAATATTGCCAGCCAGAAAAGTGAGCTGAGGGCTGAGCATGATTTCCAGATTAATTTGAAGACTGAGAAAGAGGTTGCTGAACTATTAACAATGATGAGGGAGATGAAAGAATGGCAAGAAGCTCAGGGCAAGCATCAGGATGAGTTGATTCAGGGATTAGAAACTAAGAAGAGAAAGAAGAGAAAAAATAAGATTCTTGACGATGCAGGTATTGATATTGTGGAAAATTCTGGTACCTGAGATAGATTTTAAAACAGATTGCTATTAATAATCTGCATGGGCAACCTGCATTTTAGCGATACTGCTTCTGATTTGATTAAAATGTATGTTCCTGAAAGAGATAATGCTATGTATGCTGGATATTTTTTAGTTTCTGCTTTACGTCATGCTCAAGAAGATGTTTTTCCTGCAGAATGTGAAGTGTATCACTGGGTTGCTAAAAGATTTTGCGAACATGTTGAAGGAGAGGAATTGCGTTCTTTAAAAGAGCGTATTAAATCATCTGGATTTTTACAGGAAATTTTAGATTTTAAAGATCCTTTAGTAAGGGTGCAACCTGGGACAGTGAATACGTATCGCCTTACTCGTTCGGGTGAAGAACTTGCAAGAAAATTGCTGCCTTTGATGGAATGTCCTGGGAACTAGAAAGAATTTTAAGATTTTCTGATTAATATTTTTATATGGTGGGCTTTGGATTGGAGATAAAATCTTTTGATTCTTCCAGGTATCAAGAGGTTATTGATGCTCTTCGTGAAAATGGTTTGGTTTTTCAGGAAAAAGAATCTGGAAAAGATTTTATCATTGATTATTCTGGAAATTCTCATGATGAGGGGAGAAGAGTTGCTGCTGGTTATTTGAATGCTTATAATGATGAGATTGTTGTGCAGATTTTTCTTGGGAATTCTCATTATAAGCCTAGGGGTTCTAAGTCTTTGAAAGAGGTTATTGATGGGTTGTGAATGCGATATAGATACTGTTTTAAATTTCTCTTTTTAACTGAAATCATGTTTAGAAAGACTCTTTTACAAATTGCTGCTGTTGGATTATTATGGGATAGTGCTTGTGCTGACTCTATTTGGTATTTGTGTGGAGATTTAAAGGGAAAACCAAGGGTTGTTAATTCAAACATTGGGTTAAATGAAATTTTTATCTATGATGTTGATGGTGATAAAATAATTGATGCTGTTCAGGGAAATCTTGTTCTTGGAGGTTACGCTTGTTTTATGCATATTAATCCACCTGGAAAACCTTATACCAGTGGTTATGCCAAGGATGTTCTTATGAAAAGAATAGATAGAGATAATCCTAGAGATTCTTGGTTTACTGGTTTTGGCGGGGAAGTTTATGATAACAAGGGAGAGGTTGTTGAAAGAGCATGGAAGTTTGATGCTTCTCCTTTTCAAAGGGTTTTTGATAGAGAAACCGAGGTTAAAGATAATAATGCTGCAAGATTCATTGAGTTTATTAAAACGAGAATGAAATAATTGGGAATACGATATACGTTGTGTTAAAAGACTGGATCACTTGGTCTATTTCCCCACATATTTATCCCAAAAGGATCCTTTGGAGATGTTTGTTTTATCCCTTTCTTCTTCCCCTTATTTGACGAACTTCTTTTTTTACCACTTGTGATAGTACGTGTACTTGATTTGCCCTGCTTCTTTCTAAATACTGCCCAATTATCTGTCCCTTGTAATTTATTACAATGATAACAAAGGCAAACAGAATTACCAGGTGTTGCTTTTCCGCCCCTTGAAGCAGCTTGTTTATGCCCAGTCTGCATCTCCCCTAAACCGATTGGTTTCCTACAATTTTCACATTTCTTTTTAGCCCTTATATAAAGAATCTCTCTGTCTCTTGTTCCTAATGTTCTCTTGCCCCTGTTTTTGTTAATTCCGAATACATCCATCGTTACAGGCTTAAAATTAAGACCGAGATTGTTTTGCCTCATAGTTGGTTATATTATGATTCATTTTGTATTTAAATGTTTTTAATCGCCTCAACCTTGGAAAGAAACGAATGGAATGAGTTTCTGGGTTCTTCTTTAACGAAATATCGGGTTCTCGCTAATCGTAGACTTTTGAACGCTTATCTATGTTAACGATGATGAGTTTGTTTGGATTATGCCTGACAATGTAAAGAATTCTTTGATTGCCTACTCTTACCCTGAAGACTTTTTCTTCTTGAAAATCTTCAACCCTTTCAATATCTTGGGGAAAGGGCTCTTGCTCAAGTTTCTCTACCTTTTCTTGTATTCTTTTCTTAGTTATTGTGTCGAGTTTCTTGATATATTTTCCAGCTTGATTTGAGAATTCTGCTGGAAAAGACATCTTAATTAAAAACTTGCTTTTTGCTCAGAAGTTTTCCCTCTTTTTCTTCTTTTAATGCTGATTTTAATGCTTTTTTATCGTCTTCAGTTAATTTAAAATCTTCTATGATAATCTCCTTGATTTGCTGTACTTCCCTTTGGAGGATTCTTAAATCTTCGTGAATTGTTTGTAATGAAACTTGTTCCATATATTTTTAATTAGTTTATTGATATAAAAGCTTTTTGAATCGCCCTAACCTGCCATTTAACAATAAAGAATTTTATCAATAGGTTGCGTCTTTTTCTTGCGTTGAGGTTTGTGATGGGAGTAAAGCATACCCATTTGGTCTTCTTGGTCCTCAAACATGAGCTCCACCTTGCGCAAGAAGTTTTGTTGCAACGAGTTTATGATATTCTTGGGGCGTCTTCATCTTACTTATTTCTGTTGAGGCAAGAGGGAGTTCATCGATGTTTTTTCTTTCAATGATTATTGCACCCCCTTCTAAAAACTTCGTGAGAAGCCTTGAGTTTTCTGCGTCTTCATACCTTGAATCTCCTTGATAGAAGATATTTTCAAGTTCTAAGAGAACGATTTCAGAAGAAATTTCACCCAAAGACATCACCCACCTTTTCTTTTAATTCTTTATCCATTTCGTTAATGCTTTTTGTGCCGTATAAGTCCATTGTTGTTTTATAAGACAAATGGCCTAGAACTTTTTGGACAACTTCCAAGCTTAATCCTTTATCTTTCAGGATTCTTGCGCAGCTATGCCTGAGGATATGGGGATTGATGTTTTTAAGTCCAGGGATAGGGTTATGCAATTGAGCTTGTTTCCCTGCTTTTGCTACAATTCGGTTAATTTCTGTTGAAGAGATATGTCCTTGCTTATTCAAACTGGATACTGCTGGAAAGAGAAAACCTGTTTTAGGATTGCCAAGCACATATTGGATATACATCTTAATGTCCTCTACCAGTTGGTCTGAGAAAACACTTGCCAATCTGTCAATGTGTTTTTTCCCCATAATTTGGATTTTATTGGTGTTGAAATCAATATCTTCAAGTTTTATCTTTGCCAGTTCAAATCTTCTTAACCCGCAATAAGCAAGGAGTTTGATTATTACTTTATCTCTGAGTTTGTCTGCATTTTTGATAAGAAGCTTAATTTGTTCTTCTGTTAAGTGGAATTGGCTTCTGCTATGCCCTTTTTTGGTTTTTGGTTCGGGCTTGGTTTCTTGTTTTGATTCAACCATCCTGTCTAAAATGTAAGCATTTATTTAAGTGTTACCTTTTAACTGTTTTTTGTGTGGTTTTTTGTCAGGTTTTGTATAAAGTGTGACGTTTTTGATGATTATTGTGTTAAGGCGAATTTTTGGTTGTGGTTGTAGAGGTTGTTTATTCATTGCTTTTTTTTAAAAACTTCTTCTTTAACGAATCTCTGTCTTCTTTGAAGATTAGTTTATCTTCAACATATAAACCGATCTCATAGCAATCCCCTGTTACAGACACCCCTGAATACCCCTCAATCCTCTTTACAATTGGCTTCTTAAACTTCTGAATTAATTTTCTTTTGTTACGATAAGAAATTATCTCCACTTCATCTGGGTTGTCTAGGTTAATCACTGCTTCTTCCATAGTTCTAAAAAGAAGAATCAATATTTAACCCTTTCTAGATAATTCAACTTAGAAATGTTTAGCAAATGCCCAAAAAATTCCAGCAAGGATTGCATAGCCTAAGCTAATCATTCCTACTGTGTTCCAATTATTAAAAGCGGATATTATTAATAACACTATTGCAATTGGAATGCTTACCCCTAAAAAAACCTTTAGACCTTGCATCTAAAAAGATGTGCTCTATTCCCTTAAAAGCTTGTCTAAATCGCCCCAACCCGAGAAAGAAACGAATGGAATGAGTTTCTTGATCTCCTTTAACGATGAATCGGGTTCTCTATAGACTATTAACGATACCTCTTATAGATTTTGTCGTGATGGTCGAGGTCATCAAAATAAAGTTTATTTTCTTCTTTCATGAACCTGAAGACAAGAACGAAATGACCTACATGGACCCTCTTTAACTCCTTCATGCTGTAACTAAGGTTTTTGTAATGCTCTATGTCGCTTGAAGAGATTACTTCTTCAATCTTCTTCATGACTTGTTCATAAAGAGCTTTATTCTTTTTTGAAAGCTTTTGCAGAATTTCTTTGAGATGAGGCTTAATCTCATGCTCATACATTTTACCCCTCAATTATCTTCCTTAATTCAGCTATATTTTTGAAAGGTGTTCCTTTTTGCTTTTGAATTTTTTTTAATTTCTTGAGGTATTCTGGGCGTACTTCTAAGCCTATTTCCTCTTTAAGTTCCTGTACTCCTAACTCTATTCTTTCGAGCCTGTTGTCTATGCGTGTTATCATTTGTACTAATTCCTGATTTGGGTTTATTGGCATACTCTTTTGCTGCTTTATTCATATAAAAATCTATCGTTGCCACCTTATCCTCAAAGAAGAATGCGGCTTTAATAATTAATTGTTAGATTTTCCTTGACGAAGTCTGGAAAATCTTGCTGCTTAAATTTTAATTTTTGATTGAAAATTTTAATCTTATAGTTTTCCTCGATTATGATTTACGATTGTTTCATAAACACTCCATGCCTGGCAGCATGCACAACCTTTTTCATATTCTTTGCATTTCTTTCCGTAGAGCTTTTCTAATAATTGTTCTAACCAATCCTCATGCATTGCTTCTTCATAGCAATCGTTGCATTCCCAATCCTCTACTTCTTTTTCTTTTCCTGTCCATTTCACAACTTTTATTTTGTGTCTTCCTATTTTCGTTGTTTCTATTTCTTTATATTCGCCTGTTCCTTTAATAGGAAGTTTTATTTTACCATAATAATAATGGGGGTGATGGTGTTTGTCAGGATATACTTTAATTCTGATTGATTCACCGCAGACTGTGCATTTTCTCCTCAGACATTTTATCTTTTTTTCCATCAGTAATCTTATAAAGATTGGATATTAAAACCTTTTCATGCAAAAAGAGCTGTTGAAAGGTCATTTAAGTTTCTTGATACTTCATTTATTAAGCCAGAAACAGCTTAGTGGAAAGGGAATTGTTGATGAGATTGCCAAAAGAAAAGGTAATAGACTAAGTCCTGGGACAATTTATCCTAGTTTGGAAGTATTGAAACAGAAAGGTTTTGTGCAGGTTGCTAAGAAAATTGACAAGGAGAAAGTGTATGACTTGACTGCTGATGGAAAAAATGCTTTAGATGAAGGGAAAATTTTATTTCAGAAGATGTTTTATGATATTTAATATTTGAGAAATGATTAAAAGATAATTATTGTGTTGGCTGATATAAATGTGCTATCATAGTGGTAGAGTGGGCTGTATTACCTATTGCTGTTGTGTCCCTTTCAAAAACATTTACTATTTTTGCAATTGCACATCCTTTACTCTGCATAAGCCTCTTTAAACCCTCTACTGTGTTCCCGTATCCGTATCCATAAGATGTTACTGTTTCGAGAGGTCCGATAAGGGTGTGATCTTTTTTATATTCTTCGAAATCACCATTTCCAAAGACTAAAAGCTGTTGAATGTTGGGTAACCTCGGCTGTAATCTTCCTCTTAATTTATCTTCTAAAATTTTTTCTCCCTTAGGGGAATTGAGATACGCTTCCACTGATGCGTGCGTTGGCTCACCTAATTGTGTTAACCTTGCTGTTACTGCTTCATCCACAACGCTTCTTAAATTCTTTCTCCGAATTAACATATCTTTATAGTGCCAGTCATTCTTTAAAAACATTCTCGGTGCTGATTGGTTATATTGGAATTTGTATATTAGAATAGTTTTGAGAGATGATTGAAAGATTTAATCATTCTTTATGCGAACTTCAAAAGGAACTTTGCGATGCTGAATTTTATTTTTTTGAAAAAACTTTTTGTTTTGATTTGGATTTCTTTTCTTGCTATTAATTCTTTTGCTGCTGTTTTTGTATCTTCTGAAGACAATAATGAATTGATTGCTGATTGCGATGTTATTATTTCAATTGTATTGTCATCTATTGAACCTTGCTGAATTGATTTTACTATGTAATCTTCTAAAATGATATTTAATTTTGAATCATCTATGTTGAGATTTATTCTTTCGTTTGCTGATAGTAACTTTTGAGCGATGCCTGGAACTTGCTGGTCTTCGTATTGCTTTAATTGTTCCAGCTGAATTACTTGTCTGGCTTCTGCCTGCTCTCTTTCTATTTCCGAGATTGGCTGTGTGGGAGTGATTGCCGCTGCTATCGGAATTAAGAGGACTATAATAATTAATATTGGGTAATGCTTATTCATGTTTCTCCTCCTTTTTATGATTTTTTTCATGTGGTTTGATTGATTCTTTTTGCTGTTGATGCTGCAGATGCTTTGTCTTTTCTGTTAGAGATACTAAAACTTCTCTACCTTTTCTTTTCTTGTCTACTAATCTTAAGTCAAGAAGTTTGTCTGTGTATTCGGACATCATTGTTCTTACTGCATTATAACTTTTATTTGGGTATAATTCTGAGGATAATTCCCTTAGAGATATCCAGCCTGAGTGGATTTCTTTTGATATTTGGGCTAGAGTTACTAAAATATTTTTTTGGACATCTGTCAGATTTTCAATGAGATGTAGAGTTGATTCGTGTGAGGGGTGATACTCTTCGGTTTTTTCTGGAAGAGGCAAAGAATGTGGAAGCTGATGATTTGATTGATAGTTTTGATGAATGTTGATTGCCAGAATCATCTGGTCTATTCTGGATTCAAGCTTGTGCATTCTTGAATACAATTCTATGATTTTTTCATGCTGGTGAGAATCAGAATCTGTGAGGTGGTTTATGTCCTCGCGGACCTGAAAGAATGATATTTTGAGGCTGGCTGCAAGCGAAGCCCATTTATCATCAGAAGGTTTTTTTCTCTTATGTTCTCTCTTTCTAAACCACCACCACATATCTTTATGAGAAGATGAAGATATTTAAAAACTTTTCGCAAATGTTTTATTGTTCTGTGACTAGTCTATGACTGGTCAATGACGTCTATGAAGGTTCTGTGACTGGTCTGAGTGATGAATAAAGTGGTGTTAATTCTATTGATTAGGTTGAATTCTATTAATAAAATAAATGCATTTTGGATTGTTGGTAAAAGAGAGTTTAAAAAGGGATTTTAGTGTTAAAGGTGGGCTTAATTCTCAAAAGTGAGTGTTGAAAACGCTATTTTTGATGTTTTTTTGATGAATATTTGAAAAAATGAGGGTTTGTTTCCTGATTTTAGGTGAAAAATATTGGAAGTGGATGCTATTCTGGTTTGTTTCTAGATATGTTCGGTTAAAATTAATTATTTTGTAGACTTAATTTGCTAAAATAATGGAGAAATGAGAGTTAAAGGTCATAAAGAGTTGTTTGAGATTCCTGGAAGTGTCTGATATTTAGGATTTTACCCATGATGTTGAGGTTTTTGAATGGTTTATCGATGGATAATAGGACTTTTTTGTTGTTTACTTTTACCTTGGTTATTGGGGCTTTTTTCCTTATAATTTCGGAGATATGATCTCTAATTGAGCTCTGGGAGAGTGAGAGTTTTGAGGCTAATTGTGTATAGGAGATGGGGATTTTGAGCTCTTCTTCCAACTGGTAGAGGGTTAAGAATAAAAGGAACTCCTTTTCGGTTAACGAGAGAAATATTGACTCTATATGTGCCTCTGTGTCGAATATCTGTCGAGTGTCTGTTGTCTGTCTGTTGTCTGTCTGTCGAAAGACCCCTTTATTTCCACTGGAAAACAAAAAAAAGTCGTTATTTTTCTGTTGATTTGACCATTGAATCATGGTTTTAAGGTGTTGAACTTCAGCTTCTAAGGCTTTATTTGTTGATTCCCTAGAGGATAATTCTACTTTTATTGATTCTATGGCTGTTTTGATGATGTTCATATCTTCTCTTACTTTTGAGAAAGCCTCTTTTATCTTTGTTTCATCCATAAAGGTGATAATTGAGAAATGCTTATATTCTTTTTGATGACTGATTTGCCTTTTTCTGTCGAGTGTTAGATTTATCTGTTGTTGGTCTGTCGTGGATGTGTTGGTTATCTGTCGAAACCTTTCTTTTAAAAAAGAAAGCTTTACCAAAGAAAAAGAAAACTAATGATGAAGAAAAGAAAGATTTATTCAAGAAATTGTTTGACTGACAATGTGATTATTTGGTGAGATAAAGAAGGTAAAGATGTGACTGACTTTGTTGGTTATGTTCTTTAATATGTTTAAAATTCTGTTAATGTTTTACGTTCTTTGTTTTTTAATTCGGCCTGCTGCCAAGAGCACTTTTCTTTTTTCATTATGCTCAAAATGGTCAGCTCTTTTTTCATATTGTTATAGAATTGATTTGTGTTTAAATACTCTTGCGCATTTTATTATAGAGATTTTAAAATGGATAAAGAATTGGAATAAAGCTTAAATGCGTATCTCTTAGAAAGTGGAGATTTAATGTGTGGATTAAGATTAAGATTAAGATTAAGATTAAGATTAAGATACGTATTTTTGAGGGTCTTGATCGGGAGGGACTATTTGAGGGAGTGGAAAATGCAACGGGAGGTTGACTTCCTGGGTTAATGCGATTGCTTTTAGATTTGCTTTTTGGAAGATGGTGTTTAATAATTGGGCTTTCAATTGGGTATCTATGATATCCTGGTGTTTTTTCCAAGAATCTAGGATTTTTTTATGATTGGTGTCTGTGTATAATAAATGACCTTGAAGTTCTAATGTTCCTAGCTTTGGGGTGTAGATGATTGCGAAAGTGAAATCGAATCTTAGAACTTTTTGCTTTTCCTGCATCCTTAATTCATCCTCTTCTACGTTCTTGATTGAGATGTTATAGTTTACTTGGACGTTCTTATTTTTTACTGATTCCAGGACTTTTCGATCTTTCTCCACATTGATTTTGTCAAAAGTTAAACCTATGATTGCCATAAAAACCTTGATAATGGGATGTATTTAAACCTTCCTACATCTCGTTTAATGTTTCTATTCCTAGAAGAGACAATCCTGAGGCTAGGACTGATGATACTGCTTTGATTAGATGCAATCTGGCTGCTTTTGTTTCTTTGTCTGATTGAAGGACTGGAAGTTCATGGTAGAGCTGGTTGAAGGTTTTGCTTAAGTTGATTAGATAGCTTGTGATTAAAGAGAGCTTGTATTTCTCTTCTGCTTCTTTTATTGTTGATGGGAACTTGGAGAGCTGGAGGATTAATTGTTTTTCTATTGGCTCTTCTAAATTGGTATAAGATGCTTTTTGAGGGAGCTTTGTTTTTTTTAATATTGACTGGATTCTTGCATAGGTGTAGAGAAGGTAGGGGCCTGTTTCACCTTCGAATGATAATGACTCTTTTGGATTGTAAATGAAATCGTGCTTTGGATCGAATTTTAGGATGAAGAATCTTAGGGCTGCTAAACCTATTATTCTTGAGCGGGTTTCCAGTTCTTTTTTTGGAAGTTTTTGGTGCTTTTCCTTGATGATTGTTGAAGCTAGGGAGATTACTTCGTTGATTAAATCATCTGCATCCACAACATTTCCTTCTCTTGATTTCATTCTGCCTTCTGGCAAGTAGACCATGCCGTAGCTTAAATGATGAAGGTTTTTTGTTTTTATGTTTAACATTGATAAGATTTTGAAGAGCACCTGGAAGTGATATTCTTGTTCTGATGCTACAACATAGATTGATAGGTCTGGGTGAAAATTGCTCTCTTTTATTTGAGCCAGGGCTATGTCTTGGGTTAGATAGATAGAGGTTCCATCTGCTCTTAGGACTACTTTTTTCCCTAGATTGTATTTGGATAGGTCTGCTACGATGTTTCCTTTTTCGTCTTTTTCAAAGATTCCTTTGGATAATGCTTTTTTGATTAATGGCAATGAGCTATTGTAGATTTGACTTTCATAGTATTGTTTGTTGAATTTTAAATTAAGTTTTTTATATGTTTCTTTGAATCCAAGTAGAGCCCATGAGTTCATTAATTTCCATAAAGCTCTTGTTTGCTTGTCTTTTGATTCCCATTTGATTAATAGTTCTTGGGCTTGAGTTTCTAGATTTGGGTTGTTTGCTGATTCTTGAGAGAATTTTACATAGAAATCTCCTACAAAATGGTCTGATTTTTTATTTGGCTTTTGTTGATTCCCGAATAATTGATAAGCCAGCATTGATTTGCAGATATGGATTCCTCTGTCGTTGTTTAGGTTAACCTGGAAGACTTTATGGCCTTGAAATTTTAATATGGATGATAAGGATTGGCCTATGAGGATATTGCGGACGTGTCCTAGATGCAAAGGTTTGTTTGTATTTGGTGAGGGGTATTCTATTACTATTTTTTTTGGCTTTGTTTTTGTTTTTCCATATTTCTTGTTTTTTAAGATTTCTTTTAAGGTTGATTCTGCCAATGCCTTTGTTGAGATGAAGAAGTTGATATAAGCTTGTTTTTGCTCAATGCGTTCTATTAATCTTGAGGGTTTTAGTTTGATTATTATTGAAGAGGCTATGTCTACTGGGGACTTTTTTAGTTCTTTTGCTAGCTGGAAGCAGGGGAATGAGAAATCTCCTAAATGTGGCTCTGGCGGTGTTTCTAGGGATAATGCGATTTGAGACTTTGGAATGTTTGTTGCTTTGAATAATTGATTAACAATCTCCTCTTGGAATGGATTCATGATGATGTGAAAGCGATGTAGATTATATATTTTGTGGCTATATCGATAAGGGCTACCACCTTCTCCCTTATGAACCCCTGGAACCATTTAGACCACCTTACCACTAACCGAATGGCTTTTATGTTGGCTTAACATTACCCTCTTATGAGCAAGATAAGCAAGGAAAAAGAAGAGAAGATTAAAGAGGATTTGTTAAGAGAGCTGTATGATTGTTATCCTGGGATGCTTTGGACTTATGATGTTGCTGAGAAGATAGCAAGGGATGAGGAGTTTGTATTGAGATTGTTGAAGGAGCTTCAGGTTAATGGATTGATTCTTATTAAAGAAGAGAGCATGGGGAAGAATGTTAAAAGGAGATGGGGGCTTAAAGGAGAGGTTTATAATAAATATAAGGATTTATTGGGATGATTTGGCTTGATAGTTGTTTCTTGCAAGTGGTTAAGATAGAAAGGCTTAAATAAGAAGGATTTAGACCAGGATAGAGGGAAAATGTTAAGAGAAGAGTATAGGGCTATTGCCTGGGAAGTTGATGAATTATATAGTAAATTCGCTTCATCAGAGCAGGTTGAGCGTAGAAAATATAATGCATTTTATCGACACCCAGATCATTTTACCATAGTAACAGGCAGTCTGTTATCCTCACTTGATGCTGAGGTGAAGAGGTATGAGATTGATTCAGCTCGGGAAGCAAAAAATGGTGCTGGAAGGTTAGTTGAATTAGTTAGAAAATATTGCGGTTTATTTGCCGACTTTCCTGAATTTAGGGATGGTGAATTCTCTACTTTTTATCTTGGCGAACTTCCCAGAGGTTCCTATCCTCATGATTCTAGAGGTTTCTTTACT
>DATDZG010000039.1:0-34216 GCA_035288805.1 Candidatus Nanoarchaeia archaeon | reverse complement strand
CGCTGGTGACCATTAATCGTGGTTGCACAGGGTTCATAAGGGGGACGCTGGTGACCATTAATCGTGGTTGCACAGGGTTCATAAGGGGGACGCTGGTGACCCTTATTGCCGCGGTCGCATAATCCGGTAGTGCGCCAGCCTTGAGAACAAACCCTTTAAAAAAGTGTTTGTATCCCCAAAGAAAAGGGACAAGCAAGCTGGTTTCCGTAAGGATATCCAGGTTCAAATCCTGGTCGCGGCGTTTAAAATGACATCAAAAAAATTACCAAAAATCCTAGTAGGCACACCAACTTGTAGTTTGTATGAGTATTGTCTTAAAGAATATGCAGAGTCAGTAAACTCTTTTACATATCCAGATTATGACATTTTAATAGTCGACAACACTCAAGATGACAACTATCTAAAAAAAATAAAAGCTTTTGGCTTGCCAGCAACCAAAGGACCTTATCTTAAAGGCGCAAGGGACAGGATAATCGCTTCCAGGAATCTGTTAAGAGAGTATGCAATAAATCAAGGCTATGACTATTTGCTAAGCTTAGAGCAGGATGTAATTCCTCCTAGAGATGTAATAGAAAAGCTTCTTGAAGTAAACCAAAAAATTTCATCAGCTTTATACTTTAATCTCAACAACCAATACGAATTTCCAAATCTGGTGCCAGGCACAATCGAGCTTCCTCTTGCTTACAAACTATTTAGCAAAGATGAGCAAAAAAAGCCATTTAAAGACCAATTACTAAGAAAACTAACAAAAGAAGAAGTCTTAACCAAAAAAAAGATCCTGGTAAGAATGACTGGTCTAGGATGTATGCTTATCCATAAAGATGTATTGAATAAAATACCTTTTGATTACTACAGAGAATTCTTAAGCTCAGACGATAGGCATTTTTGTGATAAAGCAGCAGAAAACAACATTCCGATTGTAGTAGACACATCAATTATCTGCACCCATTTAACAGCAAAAAGACCATTCGACTGGAGTAATATTGAAAAATGAAAGGAATAAGCTTCATTATTTGCAGCAGAGACCCAGGCTTATTAGATGAGCTCAAAAAGAATATTAATGAAAAAATAGACCACCTGGCAGATTATGAGATAATTGCAATTTCCAATCAAAATAATGCTTACAGCATCGCCTCAGCATATAACAAAGGCATTGCCGCTGCAAAATACAACCTTCTCTGTTTTATCCATGAAGACGTAAGGTTCATTACAGATGATTTTGGAGCGATTCTCATCAAAAAATTCGAAAATCCAGAAATAGCTGCAGTAGGTGTAGCAGGCTCTACATTACTGCCTGAAACCGGTTCGTGGTTTTCATTAGCAAGACCCTTTGTTCAGGGGCAAGTAGTCCATAAACTCCCAAATAAAGAACAATTAGACAGATATGGGGTAATAAGGCAAGATACAGATGTCGTGGTTTTAGATGGATTATTTATCGTTGTAAGAAAGGAAATAGCCCAATCAACAAAATTTGATGAGGAAACATTTGATGGGTTCCATTTCTATGACATAGATTTCACCTTAAGAATAGCACAAAAGCATAAAATCATAGTGACATATGATATTTTATTGCAGCATTTCTCAGGAGGAAAATTTGATGAATCCTGGACTAGATATAGGGAAAGATTGATCCATAAGTATAAACTTCCTTATACAAAACTTCAAAATATTCCCCAACAAGAAGGAAAATGGGCTGCTTGCCCATATGATTCAAGAAAAACCTATCCAAAAATTCTTGTTGGATGTCCAACATCTTTTCATAAAGAATACTGCTTAGACGAATACGCAAGAGCAATAAAATCATTAACCTACCCTAATTATGATATCCTTCTTATTGACAACTCTCTTGGAGAGGAATATTCTAAAAAAATAGCTTCTTACAGCCTCCCAGTCATCAAAGGACCTTATCTTGAATCTGCTCGTGAGAGAATAATAGCGTCCAGAAACCTGCTGAAACAATATGCAATAGACAATAATTATGAGTATCTATTAAGCTTAGAACAGGATGTAATCCCTCCCCAAGACATAATCGAAAGAATGCTAGTCCATGACCGACAGGTGATTACAGGAATTTATTTCAATAGGGATAACAAACAGCAGCTTTACCCTCTAGCGTACGTAATCTCAAATCAACCTCCAAACAAACTTCCAGATATGAGACCTTTAAATCAGGAAGAGTTATGGAGCAATATCTTTTTCCAGATAATCTCGGCAGGATTAGGATGTTTACTTATCCATAAGGATGTCCTCGCAAGAATTACCTTCCGTTATGAAGGAGAAGAACCATTTGATGACAGATTCTTCTTCTTAGACCTCTATAATCTGAAAATAAAGGCATTCGCAGACACATCAATCAAATGCAGGCATTTTATTCTAAACAGACCATATCAATGGCGAGATATTAAAAAATAGTCCTTAAATTTCTTTTTTAGTGCAGGTTTTTTCTTGCAAGAAAAAAAGTGCATAGATATCAAAAAGTGATTAGAATAATATAAAAAAAGTTAAAAGAAAAATAAAAAAATAGAAGGGATTACCTTCTCTTTTTCTTCCTCATTACCACAACGATAACAATTATGATTGCCAGGATAACCAATACCCACAGCCAAGCCAAGCTGCTCTTCTTAGCAGCTGGTTGCACAGCCAATGTTGTGCTTGGTTTTGGCAATGTTGAACTTGTTGTAGTGGTCTCCAAGGTTGTTTCAGCTATCTTCTTGGTTTTGACATCAGCAACACCGTTCTTAATGTTTACCAAAGTAATCTCTAAATCATTAACTCCATCACCATCCACATCTATCACCTTAGTCTCACCAATAGAAAGGCTTACTTCAATAGGTGTTGATTCAATGATTAATGTTACTCTGCTTGCTGTAACCTCTTTAAATGTCATCTTATGGCTATTCTGCCCATCCAAAGTAAAGGTAGTAATTCTTCCTTGCTGTTTAGACAATGTAACCTCTTCCTTTACAGAAAGGTCATTATCAACCTTCAAAGTGGTTGTTTTCTCAGTTGTAGCTGAGCCTGAACCACCTCCACCACCACTTGCACCTGAACTTGCAGTGCTTGTTACATGCCCGCTGAACTCATAAGTGCTGGACTCTCCAGTAAATCCTACACCATCAGTAACTTTACATTTAGCCTGATAAGTTCCTGCTTTATCTATATCAGTAGTTGCAAAAGTTGCACTTGCAGTTGTCTTCGTAACCTTATCTCCACCAGGCTTTGTTAATGTCCATTCATAGCTTGAAACAGTCCCATTAGCATCGCTTCCTGAACAAACATATGTTAGCCCAGTACTAGATGATGTCGAAACTGTTGTAGTGCTTGGTGCAGTCACATCTACAGTAGGACTTGTTCCATCCTCAACAACCTTAAAGGCTGCATTTGAGTTATTTAATTGTGTTGACTGGTTGTATAAATCATAGGCAACAAAGACAAATTGGAAAGCAGTTCCGCTGTTTGTTGAATTACCACTAGAGATAAATGCAGTATATGTATATGAAGGAGCACTTGCACTCAATCCACTTCTGTTTAATGCAGTTTGGTTTAACATCCTTATAAACATACCATTAGCTCCACCAGTTGCTCCAGCAGTTAAAGGTCCATCTCCATTGCTTAGACTTCCATTTAAACTTGCATTATGAGCAAACTTTGAACCATTTCCAATAAATGAGAGGTTCAAATCCCCTCCTGAACTGTTGTAAATCAAAAGGACTTCCCAAGGGTTATAGTCAGTTACAGTCAATGTAATATTGAATCCTGTATCATTTCTTATATAAGTCGTTGTAGAAAACGGAGTACCATCGCTGTCTTTCCTTGTGTTAACCCCATAAGTTAAATTAACAGTAGCCATTCTTGGAGCTAATCCGTCAATACCTGTAACCAAAGTAACACTCGAGGAGTTACGGATAGTGTCGTAGGTCGTTACATTCCACTCGTATATCGCTTCTGTCCCATTTATTGCAGCAAATTGCACACTAAAATTTGCACTGTTGTTCAGGCTCATATTATTATTGTCCCCAGTCAAATTGAACCTAACACCTCTTGCAGAGAAATTTACAGCAGACCAATTATAGCTCGTTCCATTAGCACCAACATTCCATAGCAAAACAGAAGTAAGAGCATACCCACTACCAGCAGTAATATTCACAGTGGTAATATTAAGTGGTCCAGTATTATTTATAGTGAAATTAAATGTTTCAATAACACCTCCCAATGTCCACCCATCAAGCGGAGTTATTGCACCAATGCTTTTTCCCGCCCCACTATCACCAGTGGTATTTACATTGGTTCCTGTTGGCTGAATTGTATTTGCAGCATTTGCAAGAAACAATGCAATAAAGAAAATACTTAATAATAAAGTAGAAAAAATTAATACCCTTCTTTTATTCTCCATCAATCATCTGCCTCCTTTTAATTATATATGAATAAAACTAATTAAGATTATAAAATAGATTATATATATAAAGCTTTCTCATAAGTAATCTTTGAGGCAATTATGAAAAAATACGCAAAGATACTCCTATTTGGGTTTATAATCTTAGTCTTGGTAAAACTTTTATTAGTTCTAGCTATTTCTTCCCCATCAATTTTTTCAGACGAATATTATTATTCAAAACTGGCAAGAAGTTTTTTCTTCAACAATGCATTTTCAATTCATAATGAACTAAACACGCTTTACCCCCCATTATACCCGATTGCCATCTCATCAGCTTACATATTCACCGATATGAAAGATGTCTATCTCTTAATGAAACTTATTAACGTTCTGTTAATCACTTCAATAATCTTCCCAATGTATTTTCTATTGAAAGAATTTCTCAGCAGGAAGCAGGCAGTTGTTTCATCCCTTGTCATCTCTTTTCTTCCAGTGCTGTTCCTCATGCCTATATATATAATGGCAGAAAATCTGTTTTACCCATTAATCATTTGGGCAATTTTCTTTTTGTATAAATCTCAAAAAGAAAAAAGCAAGTTATATCCAGGTTTAACAGGTATAGCAATAGGACTTTGTTTCTTAACAAAGGTTCTCGGAATAACACTTTTTCTTGTCCCAATAAGCTTAGTAATACTTAACAAATTTTTAAAAAAACAAACTCTAAGTTTTTCAAAATTAGCAATCATCTACATTTTTGCACTTCTAATCATAAGCCCATGGATAATCTTTGCAGGAATGGAAAACGGGTTTACTCTGCAAGGAATCCTCGGGGTATATGCAAAAGAAGCAACATCATTAACCAGGCATAGTAACTTCACATTAACATTCATCAACTGGATTTTTTCTTATCTGGCATATATCATAGCCGCTATAGGAATATTCCCTCTAGGATTATGGATTACAAGAAAAATCCCAAATGAGAAAAAACCTCTTGCTTACCTTTTGATTACAGCAATAAGTTTATTCTTATTGGTTGTTGCATACTCCTCTTCAGGAGGCCCACCAGACCCAGTCTTCTCATGGTTTTCAGGCAGACCTATTGGAAGGTATATTGAAGGAATAGTCCCATTAGCATTAATCCTAGCTTACTTATTAATAGAAAGCAGCCAAAAAGAGTTTATTAAAAAGAAACACATTTACATAACCTCACTCGTAGTATCCCTCACAGCAGCAGCTTTCATAGCCCAATTAACCTTAGCATCATTATTTCCAGCAAACAATATCTCTTTAACCTTGTTAGGTGTAGGAAAATCAATCCTTGGAAGATTAATCTATGGAAGCCTTTCAGCAAATCCATATTTTTCCTGGTTATTATTCCTTACACTGTCAGCCATAATTGTTATAATATCATCAATACTCATTTATATTTGGGCTTTAAGGAAACTAAACATAAAACATTTACACTTATTTTTCACAGCAATATTCATCATTACAATCTTTGCAGGTTATGCAGCAATATATTACAACACAACAACTTATTGGCAGAATAATGAACAACTCCAGTTAAGCGAGTGGATTAACAGCAATAATAAAATAACAGACCCAAAATTATTAATCGATGAATATTATCAAGGCAAACTTGGCAAAGCATCATCTGCATTATACGAGAGAGATGGAAAATACACCTCGTCAATAATAGGGTTTTGGGTAAATGGGGAGATAACAATAGGTAATATCCAACAATCCGATGATTTCGATTATATCATCACAAAGGGCAAAATAAACAAAAAACTCTTGAGAGAAACACCCTCAGGGATAAAATTATACACAAATGAAAATTAAAGAAAACTGCAATCTCTGCAAACTCTGGTTAGCAAGAAGAAAAACACATAGAGCTTATATTAAATTTCAAATAAAGAGAGCAGAGCAAATCCAGGAAGAACTGAAGCCTTTTTTGGATAAGAACAAAACATCCAATCTTAAACTTCTCGATATTGGAAGCCATAGAGGGGGTTATTCAATAGCTTTCACCAAGTTAGGTTATGATGTAACCGGATTAGAATTTGATTTAAATAAAATAAAGACTGCAAAAGAAGTGAGCAAGGAATACTCCACGATTATTTCATTTGTTAAAGGTGATGCAAGGAATATGCCTTTTAAAGAGAACACTTTTGATATTGTTATTTTATCGAATGTTATTGAGCATATCAAAGGTACAAAAAAACTGCTTGCAGAAATAAGACGAGTATTGAAACCAAAAGGCCTCTTGTACATTCAATTCCCACCTTATTGGGGGTTTACAGGCGGACATATTTACTTCAAAGCTTTTCCAATTCCCCTGCATTACTTAGGAAATTCATCAGCAATGAAATTAGCAAATTTATTGAAGTTCGATTCAGAAATTCACGAAATTGAAAAAATAACAATCAATAACCTTATTAAACTTTCAGCAGACCTTAATTTCAAGGTTAAAACCCTCAAAACCATTCCAAATTTAACAGGAGCAAGAAGATTAAGAGAGATGTCAATATTTTGCAAAATAATATTAGAAAAACAATGAAATCAAAAAAAGTTATCATTACAATCCCTGCATATAATGAAGAATCAACAATAGCGAGGACTATGGAAGAAATTAAACAAGTAATGAATCCATTAAAGTATAGCTATGAAATCCAGGTTGTCAACGATGGCTCAACAGATAGAACTTCTGATGTTGCAAAGAAAATTGGAGCTAAAGTCATCTCTCATAAAAGAAATTTAGGTTTAGCAAGAACGTTTCAAACTGAGCTTGAGAACTGCCTTAGGAAAAATGCAGACATTATCGTGCATACAGATGCCGATGGGCAATATCCAGCATCGTCGATTCCTGAGCTCATCATGAAAATAGAGCAAGGTTATGACATAGTATTAGGAAGTAGATTTATCTCAAAATCAGGGTATAAAAACGAATTGTCAAGAAAATTAGGCAATGTAATATTTGCCAAAGTCATCAGCAAACTCACAAAAACAAAATTGACAGACACAACAACAGGTTTCAGAGCATTCACGTCAGAAGTTGCCAGCAATATTAAGTTTATTAACACTTTTACATACACGCAAGAACAGATAATAAAAGCAGCAAAGCAGGGATTTTCAATTGCCGAAATTCCTATTCAGGCAAGGGAAACAAGGAAAAGCAAGTTATTCAGCAATCCATTACAATATGCAATAAAAGCATGGCTGAATATTCTCAGAATTTACCGAGATTACGACCCATTAAGATTCTTTGTTTCCATTGGGGGATTTTTTTTCACTCTCGGTAGTATTATAGGATTATACTTTATTTATCTCCATTACACCTCAGGAATCCAAGGGCATCTCGGTTTATTATTCCTAATGCTGGTTCTCTTGATGACGGGATTGCAAATAGGATTTTTTGGCTTCCTGGCTGATATGAGAAGAGTGGATTAAATACAATCTTTAAGAATTTCTTCACCAATCTTCTCAGGAGTGCAATATTTTTTATATAGCTTATACCCATTATCAGCAATTTTATCTCTTAACGCTCTATTCTTCTTCAATGTTAAAATAGCATCGACCAATGATTTTTCATCCTTCGCTTTGCAGAGAAAAACATCTTTTTTATCGGTAAATAGTTCACGAATTGCAGGAGTATCTGAGGTAATCAAAGGTTTCTTCATAGCAATAATCTCATAAGCTTTGTTAGGAATCACTCTTTGGGTTTTTTCAGTCTCACCGAATATTCCCAACCCAATATCCCAAGTGGAAATAAACCCAGGAATCTCATCAGGTTTTTTCAACCCAAGAAATTTTATATTTTTTACTTGAAGCTCGTCAGCAAGGTTAAAGCATTCATCGTATGTTTGTCCCTTGCCAACAAGATGAAACTCAACGTTTTCTTTTTCCAAAATCTTTGCAGCCTTTATAATGTATTCAACGCCTTGCAGAGGAATAAACAACCCATGAAACCCAATAATCACTTTTTTGTCCTCCTTTCTTTCATGGATTTCACGAGGATAAAACAAAGAATCGTCAGCCCCAATCAACACTCTAGAAAACTTTTCTCTCGGTAATCCAAAGGTTTTAACAAAATAGTCTATATGCTGATTTGTATCAAGTAGCACTTTATCCGCAATCTGGCATGATTTTTTATCGAGCCAAAAATAAACTCTAGCCATAAAACTTTCAGGCTCAACTTTTCTTCTATCAAACACCATTGTATCATACACAGACAAGAAAGCATCAAAAACAATCTTTTTTTTACCGATGAATGGTTTTAATAAAATAAGCAAATGCTGACCTAAAAACCCGACAATTACAATTTCATCATCCCTTTTTCTTCTAAATACAAACATCAAAGGCACAATAATATTCCGTTTAACAAAAGACTTTGATTCAGAACCATAAATTCTCAACTCTACTTTACCTTTTAGACCATTAACAAACATTCTTGTTCTTGAATAGCTTAATTCTCTTCCAGGAACATACGCAATTTTCATGAAAATGCCGAGATAACAAGCTTTTTATAATCTTCTTTTGTCATAAAAGACATGGCAAAAATTCTTGTCACAGGGGGAGCTGGATTTATAGGAAGTCATTTAGTTGAAGAGCTTTGCAGCCAGGGGCATGAGGTTACAATTCTTGATAACTTCATCGGTGGAAAGCAGAATCTTCAGGAAATGAAAGGTAATTTCAAAATTATTGAAGGAGATATTTGCAGCAGAGACATCTGCAAAAAAGCAACAAAAGACAAGGATATAATCTATCATTTAGCAGCACATGCAGCAGAAGGCCAATCCCCATTTATCCCTGTGTTCAATGCAAATACCAATTTAATGGGTTCTATAACCTTATTATCAGAAGCAATCAATAACAATGTTAAAGATTTTGTATTTACCAGCTCAATTGCAGCATACGGAAAGCCATTGACTCTTCCTATAAAAGAAACACATCCATTAAATCCAGAAGACCCTTACGGAGTAACAAAGGCAGCATTTGAAAAATACCTTGGAATTTATCATGATTTAGGAAAAATTAATCCATTTATTGTAAGATTCTTTAATGTCTATGGCCCAAGGCAAAGGATGGACGATCCATATCGTGGAGTTGTCCCAATTTTCATGAATAAATGTTTAAAAAACCAAAATCCTATCATCTTTGGAGACGGTTCACAAGAAAGGGCATTCACATATGTGTCAGACATTGTAGGACCTCTTGCAAAAGTAACAACATTCAGCGAACTCATCAACAACCCTGTTAATATAGGCCATACGCAGCCATGTGCAGTAAAAAAACTCGCAGAACGAATTGTTGCAAAAATGAATCCCAACCTCAAAATAGATTATGTAGATAAGCGACATACCGATGTTCACATTGCACATTGTGATACCTCCAAATCTAAAAGAATCCTCAATCATCAAACTCAAGTTGAAATAGACGAAGGATTGGACAAAACTATTGCCTGGGCAAAGCAGCAAGGTCCGCAGGAATTCAGATACATGGAAGAATGCGAAATTGAATCTTTAAGACCAGCAACGTATAAGGAAAAAAAGATATAACAAAAACTTTATATAATGTCAATAAGTTAACAATAGTTAAATAATTAATATCGGAGTTAAAATGAAAGTAATCGTTTGCAATCCACCTTGGCCAGGAGAAGGCTATGGCACTAGAAGCAATATCCGCTGGCCACATAGAAGAGGAGACAAAGTATTAACTTTTCCAATCTACCTAGCATACGCAACTTCTTTATTAAAAAGCAAAGGTTTCGAAACTCGGGGGATAGATGCGGTAGATAAAGAGCTAGGAATCTTCAATTTTGTTGAAGAAGTTAAAAGATTCAACCCAGACATTATCCTTATGGAAGTTTCAACCCCTTCATTGCCAAGCGATTTGCAAACAGCAGAGTTGTTAAAAGAAAAAATAGGATGCAAGATTGCTTTCGTCGGTCCCCATGTGAACTATTTTCATGAAAGGTTTATAAGAAATTATGGATTTGTTGATTATTGCATAAGGGATGAAATAGAATTTACAGCTTTAGAATTATGCGAAGCACTCCGAGACCATAAACAATTAACAGGAATCAAAGGATTAACCTATAGAAATGAACAGGGAAAACCAGTCATCAACGAAAAAAGACCTTTTGAAAGAGATGTAGACCAATTGCCTTTCGCAGACAGAAATGATTTTCCAATTGAAAGTTACCAGCAGGCATTCTTTTCAGGCAATAAAACAGCTTTAATGATATCCAGCAGAGGCTGTCCAAGCGTCTGTACTTTTTGCATTTGGCCTCAGACAATGACAGGACATTTGCATCGAACACGCTCAGCAAAAAACGTGGCAGATGAAATTGAATATCTTATGAAAAATCATGGAGTAGATGAAATCTACTTCGATGACGATACTTTTATTGTAGATAAAAAAAGAGTCTATGAATTATGTGATGAAATTCTTAAAAGAAAATTAAAATTCACATGGTTGTGCATGTCAAGGGTAAGTTCAGTAGACCCAGAAATATTAAAAAAAATGAAACAAGCAGGGTGCACAGAAATATTCTATGGGTTTGAATCAGGAAGTCAAAAGCTCCTGAACAGCATCAAGAAAGGCGCAACATTAAAACAAGCCATGAACGCAGTAAGAATGACTCAAAAAGCAGGAATCTATGCAACAGGAAGTTTCATCATTGGCTTGCCTGAAGACGATATGCAAAGCATCAAAGAAACATTAAAGTTCGCTATAAAGCTCAGAGCAGATTACGTCCAATTTGTTCTGGCAGCAGCGTTCCCAGGAACAGAGTTATACGAAACAGCAGAGAAATCAGGATTATTAAAACTTAATTCCTGGGAAGATTTAGATGGAACCCATGGAGGAGTATTAAGAACAAAATATCTAACTAATCATGAGCTTGAAGGAGCCGTAAGAAAAATGTACGTAGGATATTACACAGCCCCAAGAATTATCATCCAAAATCTTGCCAATGTCAGGTCTGTAGCAGATGTAAGGAAGATTATCAGGGGTGCGAAATCAATCATCTCAAGAATCGCATTCTATAATGAATGATTAATTATGCATTAAAGGTGAACGCCCCACAATAGCATCAAGATATCCCTTAAGATGATCAGTTGCCCACTCATCACAAGAAGAGCTGTGATCTCTTAATTCCTTTAGTGCACAGAGTCGCTTCTCAAGGTATTCTTGATATTCAGGGGTTTTCATCAAGTCCAGTTTTCCTTGTGATAATGCAAGTCTCTTTTCTCCAAGTTCAACCTCTAGTCTCTCCTGCTCAATTTCTGCCTGCGTTCTGTCTGCATAAGTTTCATTATTGGACTTTCGTTTAAGAAAACTGTAACAAGCAAAAGCCGTCACACTACCCACAGCAGCGACGCTATACATTCCTGCCTGGATAATATTAGAGAGTTCTGGATCCATGTCCAGAGAGAGGTGAGAAAATCTTAAAAGGTTATCGCTGGCTTGAAAGCAACCTTTAAAACCCCTTTTTCTATGGCATAAGAATGAAAATCTGCATTGTAAGCCATGAATACCCACCAAACATTATCTCAGGGTGTGGAACAGCTCTAAATACGCTAGCTAAAGGTCTGGTTAAAAATGGTCATGAAATAACAATAATAACGCCTTTACTAAGAACAGACAAAGAGAGAGAAGAAAGCAAGAACCTCACCATAATAAGAATACCTTTGACGGGCTCAATGATTTTGAGAATTCTAAGCAGGATTGATAGCAGAATAGCATTTAGCTTTGCACTAAGGAAGTTCAAAAAACATTTCACCTTTACACAATTTGATATTCTCCACGTATATGATGTTCACGATTCATATTTTCTCAATAAAAAGCTCACATCAGTTCAAACAATCATATCAGTCAATGATTATTATGCATTTATCACTCCATTGAACATTTTCAAATTTCCATATCCCACCCCCAATAAGATAAAGCGCTACATTCATGCAATGCTGACAAAAACATTGAATAAAATGTTTCTAAAAAAAGCCTCATTGATTATAGCCTTAACAGAGTACAGTAAAGATGTACTGAGAAAAAAATGTAATATCGCTGAAAAGAAAATCAGGGTTATTTACAGAGGCATGGAAATAAAAAAATTCAGGCAGAGCAGGAACAAATACACCTCGATGAAAATTCTCTACATCGGGAGCAATATGGAAAGGAAAGGCGTTCCTTACATTATAGATGCAATGCCAACAATTCTCAAGACCTATCCAGAATCCCATTTAACAATCATAGGAAAAACAAATCCCGCATTGCAGAAATTATTAAAAGAGAAAATCCAGAATAACAAATTGCAGGATAAAATAACAATCATGGAATACATCCCATCAGAAAAAATACCTTCTTATTTTGAAGATGCAAATGTATTTATTCTCCCAGCAATCATAGAGAATCTTGCAGTGACTGTGTTGGAAGCAATGAGCTCAAAAACACCAGTTGTAACGACAGGGGTAGGAGGGCATGAAGAAGCAATTTCATCAGGCTCAGGCATATTAATTAATCCTGGATCATCAGAAGAAATCAGCAATGCTATAATTCAGATATTTTCCAATCCACAAAAAGCAAAACAAATGGGCGAGAATGCTCTAAAAATTATCCATGAAAAATTCTCTCAACAAAGAATGATTGATGAAGTGGATGTAGAATATCAAAAACTCATCTCCCAGCTTTCCCAGAGAAAATCTTAATTCCATATTTCCCGCCATAATAAAACAGCAAGCTTCCCCCAATCACAAGGTTGGGAACCATGGTAATAATCCTGTAAATAATAATAACCTTAATGACAATTCCTGGAGCAATTCCATAATAGGTAAGCAAGCCTGCCATAGTAATATCTCGAGAACCAAATCCGCCAGGAATCCCGCTCACCCGCCCAACGATAAAAGCTATCCAATAAATGAAAAATGCCTGCTGATAGCTAAGCACGACACCAAAAGGCAAAAGAGAAATAGTAATCAGGAACGGTGCAAATAAAACCACTAATAAGGTGAGAAGGGAAACAAAAATCAAAAACTTAGGCTTCTTAAAATAATCGAGTAATTCTTTCCTGACGTCACTAAAATCTTCTTTTTTAAAAAAAGAAAGGTTAAGAATTTTCTTTGGGACAACCTTCTTAAAAATGAAATTAAAGAATTTGTTAAATTTCAGGATAATGAGCATAATAAGGGTCATGATAAAAAAAAGAATGATTATCTGAAGATAGGGTATGCCTGGCAAAAAGTTTTTGCCCATGATAAAAAGGACGATAAAGAGGAAGGGAATCTGCCATAAGTAGTCAAATGCCTGTTCAAAAATTGTAACAAGAAAAGGACCCCTAACAGAGGTTTTATAGAGTTTCTTCGAAGCCAGTGATTTGACAGCTGAACTGCCAATTCTCGAAGGATCAAAGTACACAACAACCTGTGCTATGCAAAAAAGATAAGCTGATTGGAGTAAAGAAATCTTTTCTTTCGCACAGCCAAGAATGTATTTATAGCGCAGAGAAGCCAGTAGGATTAAAATAACATTGGCCAGAAATCCAAGAAATACGTAGAGAACAATTTTAATATCAAGCATGGAAACATAAACAAGAAAGGAGTTAAAAAACTATCTCTTTAAGGGAAGCTTCTTGCCCTCTGTACTTTTTCAAAATGCCGTAAGCTTTTTTCTATACCCTTACCTCGGATTATTCCTCCAAGTATCTTTCCATATAAAGAGGGGTTCATTACAGAGATGAGAAAAGCATCTTTTAAAAAAATAGGGTTTTTGGCATAATCAGCAATTTTGCCTTTTACAAACATCTCCCTTCCTTTTGCCTGCATTTTTTTCAGCTCCTTAAAGGGAACATCAATCTCCATCACAGAGGAATCCCAATCTCCATGCTGGAATTTATCAAAAGAAAGGTCAGCTTTCACCCACCCTGCTTTAACAGCCTGCTCCCAGAGTTCAGTTCCAGGATAAGGAGTGGCAAGATAAAATTCATTATAATCTGCTCCCGTGCGTACAGCAAGGTCTAAAGTCTTTTCAAACTCTTCCCAGCTTTCACCAGGCAATCCAACAATCCAGTTTGCTAGAGTTCGAATACCATGTTTGTTGAACGTTGTTAAAGAATCATATGTGCTTTTTGCAAGTGCCCCTTTTTTAATATTTTTTAATACCCTGTCTGAGCCTGATTCAGCTCCGACAGAAACTTGTATGCATCCAGCTTTAGCCATCGCTTCTACCATCTCATTAGTCACCGGGGTGGTTCTGCATTGGCAATGCCACTTAATATCGATTTTTCTCTCTTTCATACCCTTACATAGGAGCATGACGCGTTTCACATCAGCATTAAAAGTATCGTCATTAAATAACAGAGCTTCAATCTTGTACTTGTCAATCAGATATTCCATTTCATCAAGAACTCTTGAAATAGAGTGGTATCTCATCTTTCTTCCAAGAACTGTATGAGAACCACAAAAAGTGCAATGAGCGTAACAGCCCCGTGATGCTATTAGGTTCGTTAGTCCTAACCACATCCCCCTGATAGTGGTGCAGCGTCGTGTATACCAGTGCATGGGAAAGAGGTGTCGTGCAGGCATAGGGAGAATATCAAGGTTATCCACCATCGGTCTTTTTTCATTAACAGTAACAAGACCTTTCTCTTGAAATGCTAATCCTTTTACGCCTTTAAGCACCCCATCTTTTTCAAGCTTTTCACAAAGCTCTGCCATCGTCAACTCACCTTCTTCCATAATGGAGAAATCAAGCGCACCATGTGATTGAGTAATTGTCTCTTTAGGCATGACCGAGGGATGCACACCCCCAACAGCAATCTTCACTTCAGGAATAATCTTCTTTATGTCTCGGGCCATCTGAACAGCATGAGGATAAGTGTGGGTGGAACAATTAAAAGCCACAATCTCAGGTTTCTCTTTCTTGATAAACTCTTCTACACTTTGGGGTCGATAGGGAGGAGGATCATAAATAGAAACATCGTGACCCTCATTAATTAAATAACTAGCAACATATCCTAATCCAAGAGGTACATTCCTTTTAAGGTATGTAGTATTATTGATTAATGAAACTTTCATAGGTATTCTCCAATATTGTACAGAACCTTAAGTGGTTCGGTGTATAAGTTGAGATGAGTATTAATGGTCATTGTGTCTTCACATCTTTAGCTTATTTTAAATTTTTCTCATATACGCTTGTTATTCAGGCAGATTATGCACTCTGCCTTGCTTTGGAGGTATAACCTGCATTGGCTCAAGATTACGATGGTGTGTCTGAATTTTAACTTCATCAAAAGATTTAATTTTCTGCCCCCCTCTGCATTCCACAAGTTTTTCACAGGTTTCACAGATAGGGACAATCACACCCTCCATACGCTCTCTGAACGCTTTATAGTCAGAAGAATTCCAAATATCTTCATAACTCTGAAGTAATAGATTACCAAATGGTTTTCTAATTGCAAAACAATGAACAACATTTCCCTGGGCATCTACCCTGCCAATAAAAAACTGCTTGCAGAAGTGCTCAGTATCAAGTTTCCTGTAAAAATATTTATCCAATCTTTTTTTGAATAAAATAGGAAGAAAAGCAACAGGAAGACCATATTCATCCCCAGCCTTCTTGATATTTTCTACAGCCTTCTCGAAATCCACATAAGACCTCTTGGGAAGCAATTGGTCAACCAAAGCTAAAGGAAAATCCGCAGGAGCGAAACCGAGATAATCAGCACTTTTTTCAATTGAATCTTGAGTATATCTTCTCTCAAACTCAAAAGTAACAATATGCGCTCCAGCATCCTTCGCAATCTTAACAATCTTTGGGAGGTCCTCAAGATTATCATCCATAATAACACTCAACACACCAACAAAGAAATGATTCTTTAATTTACCAATGGTCTCGATAGTCTGGTCAAACGCTTTTCTCTGCTTTGGGTCGCGAATATCATTATGCACTTCCCTATCTCCATCAATAGAAGTTCCTATCGCTTCAATGTTCTTATACTTTTTCAATCGCTCAATCCCCACATCATCAATCATGGTAAGATTTGTAGACAATCTCACAAGTGTCCCTCTCTCCTGAAAATAATCAAGAATCTCAAAAATATCTTTCCTCGCAAAGATTTCACCCCCAATCAAAGTGATATGGGTAATCTTCGGAATCTTATCAAAAACCTTTTTGATTTGCTCTGTAGTAAGCTCCATAGTTCCATCAATGGTTTTTTTCTTCCACATGCTTGGAAAATTAATATAGCACATTTTGCAATGCAGATTGCATTTAAATGTAAGGTCAAAAATAAATCTTTCAGGAATAGGAACTTTTCCAGTTTTTTTATACCTTTCATATCTATTGTTCATATCCTGAAAATACCTCTGAGTATGGAGATAATGAAAAAATCCAAGTACCCCTGTTTTCGTTGCCCAAACCTTTAACTTATTAGTATTTAGCATATTCTTATCCCTATTAGATGCCGATAATTAACCATAGTTAAGATTCTTTATAAATCTTTTCTATAATCTCTAAATCTTTAACCCCTTCCTCTCCGTTTATTTCAAGTTTTTCTTTGCCATTTAAGAAACTTATAAAGTTAGTGATTTGTTCTTGTATCTTTCCATTTCTTGTCAATCGCAATTTGTCCAGATTGGAAGAGAGCGTGGAATAAGCCCTGTTTTTTCTATAGCTCTTCGTAATTCTCCCTCCTTCAATAATCAGAGAGCATTTGCTCCCATAGACTTCTACTCTGTCAGCAATATTGAAGGGTAAAGAGGTTGTAGCAGCAATAATCCCAATTGCACCATTCTTAAACTTTATCAGGACCCCACCAGCATCTTCAACCCCGATATTATGAGTGAGTGTTGAAACCTCTCCTTTTACTTCAAGAATATCTCCAAATATCCATCTCAGAATATTGATATAATGCACAGCATTCATCATCAATACACCCCCACCAGCCTCTTTTTTCCTGCCCCTCCAGCCAATATAATCTTTATCCCCTCTGCTTTTGCCAATGACAACAACACCCATGAGCAATGTTCCAAATTCTTTGTTATCAGCCATTTTTTTTAACTTTTGATAAGCCCGTCCAAACCGATATTGGGAAATCACAGTAACAGCAACATTCTTTTTTTGAGCTTCTCTAACCATCATCTTAGCTTTCTTAACATTAACATCAATAGGTTTTTCAATAATAACATGTTTTCCAGCATGTATGCATTTTAGTGCAAAATCAGCATGAAGATAATTTTGGTTGACAATATCAACAACAGCAACCTCAGTATCCTCCAGGAGTCCTTTCAAATCCCTATACCCCTTGCATTGATATTTTCTGGCAAATTCAGAAGCCCGCCCAGCATCATGACTTAAAACACCAACAAGCCTCGCACCTCTTACATCGTTTATTGCTCGAGCATGTTCCTCAGCAATGTTTCCAGTTCCAATTAAAGCAATGCCAAAATTCATACCCTATAAAAAAGCAAAGCTCTATTAAGGTTTTCGATAATACCTTTTTCTATGAAATTTTCAAATATCCAGAAAGCAATTCCTTATTGTGCACTCCTCTTAATAGCAAGCATCATCCTCTCCCCCATATTCTCTCCAGGATTCCTGACAAAGTCTGATTCACCAGTGCACATAGTAGAAGCCGAGTACCTTTCAAATAATCTCTTAAAAAAAGATTTCTGGATAAATGGGTGGTATCCTTATGAATATGCAGGAATTCCAATCCAGCTGTATTATTATCAGGGAGGAACCCTTCTCGTAGCTTTTCTCGCATTATTAGGGGTAAACATCATCCTTGCATATAAACTTGCGTTGGTACTGTCTTTGTTTCTCCCTGCAGCAGCAATATACTTTCTCTTGCAAAAGCATTTCAGCAAACTAGCCTCTTTTATCCCTTCCATGATGTTTCTGTTTCAAAAGGATCTCACTAAATTAATGCTTGCAGGGATGTGGGCAAATATTCTTGCATTCGCAGTATTCATCCTGCTTTTCAAAAAAATAACTGACTATAAGTTTATCATCACAAAGAAAAGAGCGTTGGTTCTTGGAATATTTTCAGCAGCACTAATATTGTTTCATCCTTTCTTTGCAATAGCACTTCTTTATACAATAGGAATCGCTTTTTTCTTCTCACTGAAAAAAAGAAAGAGCCAAAAAATAATCATGCCTTATCTAATCATCGGAATTACCACAATCACAATATCTTTGTTTTACACATATCCTTTCATTGAAACACACACATGGCTGAATCCCGGGAGCGGGTGGGGTTTGGGTGTTACACTAAAAGAAACAATGGTAAACTTGATAGGAATCTTCTTCTCATTAAAACCCCACTTAACATCTTGGAATTACCTCTTAGAGGGCAGCATCCTTTTTTTGAAAGAGGGAGTTAAAAGCATCGTTGCAAATCTTCCTATGCTTTTTATTGATGTCATGGCTATAATTGGTTTCTTCCTTTATCTCAAAGAGCAGGATAAACATAAAAAAGATATGCTGTCATTCACATTGTATTTCATATTGTTTTCTTTAATAGTCGGGTCAGGATTCTGGTTTTTATTCAGCTTCGGGAAAACAACACCTTTCCTCAACGGAATTCTCGCCTACAGGTTTGTGTATTACGCAAGACTCGGGTTATTTGTCTTTGTGGCATATGCTCTGCATAAAATTCTCTCAAGTAAAACTCACCCAAGAAAATATCAAATGATTCTATATGGAATAACGTTTAGTTTAGCAATTATACTTCTCCTTGGATTGTTGCTTGGATTGCACTTCCCGCCAAATTCTTACACACAAACATTTTCACAAGCACCTATAGCAGAAGAAACCCAGGAGCTTTGGACATGGCTCAAATCCAGTTTTCCAAATCCAGATTTTAGAATACTCAACCAGAATTTTTTTGATAATCTTGATGAACCATTAATAACAAAAGACAGCATTCTCCCCGCAATGGCTCATAAATACACAGGTCTGACGTTTTTTGGTTCATGGTATACAACAGTTTATCCTATGGAAAGGAAAGCTCAGACAGAGCATAATCAGCTTTTTGGAAAGAAAATTTCAGAGATATCTTTTCAGGAAATAAAAGAAAATATGGAGGCGTATAATCTGAAGTACGCTATTGCTGTTACACCAGAACTGAAGTCAAAGTTGGAATCATCAGGCTTGTTCATAAAGGAAAAAGAATTCCCCCACTATACAGTATATATGTTTGCAAACTACACTTCATCATGGTTGCAGTCAGAAATTCCTCTAAACTACAAATTAGAAGAGCTTTCTGACAGAAGGATATTCTTTAAACTACAAAATCCAGAAGACCAGGCAGTAACACTCAAATTCTCTTATCATCCTTATTGGCATGCATATCTCAATGGCAAAGAGATACATTTAAGAACGAACCAATACTATCTCATTGAACTGGACATTCCAAAAGGGCAGCACACTTTAACTCTTGAATATTCCTCTAAAAATTATCTAACAATAATCATAAGTTGTATATCCTTTGCAGCAGCAATAATCTTAATAAGGTTAAAACCTAGGAAGATAAAATGAAAGTTTCATTAATCCTGCCACCCCATACATTTGAAGAAAGATATAACAAAAAAATAGCGAAAGCTGCAGGCACATGGCCCCCCTTAGGGATTTTATACATCGCAGCAATACTCCTTGAAAATGGACATAAGGTCCAGGTCTTGGATGGAAGCAAAAAAGATTTTCTAACAATCAACAAAGAGCTCGATAAGTTCCAGCCAGACATCATAGGGATGAATGTATTGACATTTTTATGGAATAAGGTAAAATCATGGACTCCTAATCTGAAACAGAGGTTTCCAAACTCATTTATTGTTGTGGGAGGAACTCATGCAACTGTTGCCCGTGAAAAATGCCTTGAAGAATGCAAGAGCATCGATGGAGTTATTCTTGGAGAAGCAGAGTTTATCCTGGCAGATTTAGCAGATGCATTGGAAAAGAAAAAATCATTGAGCAATGTGAAGAGTTTTATCTACAAAGAAAAAGACAAAATAAAAATCAACTCAGAACATTATGAAAGACTGACAGACTTGGACAAGCTGCCCTTCCCAGCTCGCAGCCTTATTGATATTTACGAATATATCCCTGCAGCAGAGCAATACAAAAAGCTGCCAGTAGCAAATATGATCACAAGCAGAGGCTGCCCATATAAGTGCACCTTCTGCGGTTCAGGAAATACAAAAGCTTATTTCAGATCCCCTCAAAACGTTCTGGCAGAATTTAAGTTCCTCAAAGAGAAGTATAAAGTAAAAGACATCGCTATTTGGGATGATACATTTACCTTAGACAGACAGCGCGTTTTGGATATCTGCAAGCTTATCAGGCAGGAAAAACTTGACATTGTCTGGTCATCACATTCAAGGGTAAACACTGTAGATGAAGAATTGCTGAAGGCAATGGCAGGAGCAGGTTGCTGGAAAATATGCTACGGTATAGAATCTTTGCTGCAAAAAAACCTCAATGTTATCAGGAAAGGCTCTACAGTAGAGCAAAATTTTAATGCAGTAAAGTGGAGCCAAAAATATGGAATACAAGCAGAAGGCTCTTTTATCTTCGGCATTCCAGGAGAGACGTACGAAGACGCACTACAAACAATTGCTTTAATGAAGAAGCTCAATCCAGATTATATGAAATGTTTTCCTTTCACACCATTGCCCGGAACAGAATCAGGAGAGAAAATAGAGGAATATGGAACACTGATGTCAGAAAACACAGATAATTTTACAGAAAACTCAGTAGTGTTTACTCCAAATTCTATGACTAAGGAGCAGCTTCAAAGTTTAATTCCAAAAGCATATAAAGAATTTTACCTCCGCCCAAGATACCTAACACGTTATGTAAAGAACATTCGGTCAGTACATGATATAAAAAGGGCAATAAAGGGGTTTTCAGCAGTAACCTCTCTTTGAAAATGAAAAATATTTTTTCAGTAAAGAAGAAGCAATTGAAGCATTTGAAGTGCCCGATATGCCCATCACTTTTGAAAGTAGTTTCAACAGGGTTGCAATGTCCAGTCTGCAGAGAGGTCTATCCAATAAAAAAAATTTCATATTTCAATAAAAAAATTTATACCCCCATTCTCAACCACCCGATTATAGAAAAAATAGAGAAGATTAATTTTAAAAATTTCACAGACGCATCACACCTGCTTCTTAGCCAGGAAGATTTCAGCTGCACACCCGGTGCAAGAGAGGTGTATATGATTGTTAGTGCATTATTGAAAGAAGAAAAAGGATTTATTGTCGACAATGGAGCAGGAAACAATGGATTCCGTTATTTTTCTCAAAGAGAAATTTTCTCCATAGAAATAAAAAAATATGGCGAGCCTTATTATCCATTGCAGTTAATTACAGACAGCAATAATCTGCCCTTCCTAGACTCTTCTGTTGATGTATTTGTCTCTAATTTTGTGGTGCAGGAAATAAAGGATAAGGAAACATTCTTCAAGGAAATGCAGCGTTCGCTTAAAGAAAAAGGAAGAATCATCATCTCATTCCCTTCACCTTTTTGGTATTTTGCCTTCTTTCTCTCTCCAGCTTCTTACAAATCTTATATAAAAAAAGTGAAATCCAATCCAAAAAAATTCTTCAGAAATCCTTTCCATCATTTCCTGCATGAAAACACCCACGGATGCAAAGATTATTCCTTTCTCAGAGAAATTCAGCTCTTTAAGGCATCAGAATACGAGAAAATATTCAATAAACTAGGATTAAAAGTGGTAAAAAAAATACAATCAGGAAATATATTTTCCCTCTATCCAAGATACTCATATGTCGCAGGCATGCTGAAGAATAAGAACATCAAATCAGGCATTCACTACACTTATGTCCTTGAAAAATGAAAGCAAATATCTCAAAATGGTATCATAGAAAAGATGTCGCATTTGCAATAGGCGTAGACGAACTCCCTATTGGAGGCAGCCACCGCTATGGTCCAGACAATGAGGAGTGGGACACATTTTATTGGTATAGAAATGAAAATAACTTCTGGACAAAATACTGGAAACCCATTCTTGACAAAAATCCATGGATTAAATATTCTTTAGGATGGATCCCAAGCCACACTTCACCATTGAATATTCATAATTATTCTGAACCAAAAAATGTAAAAAAAGAAGAGCTTTCATGGGAGACAGAAACAGGGAAAAAATGGATTGCAGAGGTTATGAAACCGATTTTCTCCTATGGCAAAGGGCATTATGATACAAGAGTGTTCCATGGTTATTACCACGAGGTCCCAATGTCCTACTATCACCCCTATTGGTTCCCTCAGACCTCTTTGAAAGGAGAGCCATATCTTAATCCTAAATTTTTTGATGATACTTTAAAGAATACACAGAGAGCTTTTCAGTATACTTGGAAGCACAACGCAACAACATTAAACACATTCCCATTCGGAGGAGGAAGACCAGACGCCCCATCATATTTTTCGCGAAACGGAATTTATGCCGCAGGATTCTGGCTTGATATGAAACAGGTAAAATCAATTGACGAGAAAAGCGGATTAAAACAACCATTAGAAGGAATAAAATCTTACAAGAGAAAACTAGGAGAGGAAATCGAGCCAGAGGGATGTTGGTATAATGAAAAAACAATTCATCTCGCAAAGGTGGGAGAGATGGGTTATTGGCACCAGGATGAAAAACTTTTGCAATTGCTCAAATCTCCTCTCAAACCAAAAAGAAATGAATCAATCATCGGGATTCCTTATTCAGTTTCCCTTGAAGGAACAACAAGAAATTTCAAGAAGAGAGTAAGTGAGATGATGAAAACCCATCAGCAGTACGATGCCCCAATATTGTATTATTTCATGCATGCACAGATGGACTGGATTGATGCCTTGGGAGGAAGCTCCCCCACCCATATCATCAAAGGATTTTTGGATGAACTAAAAATCTCTTTATTCCATCATCTTACCCTCACAACAAATGTAAAATATATCCTCTCAACAATAGCGATTACACTTCTCGCAGGGGCATGGATTCTAAAATCATTTCCAATTCTCGTTACATTTTTAGCATTAGCAGCAATTTTCACACTTTCAAGAATAAAGTTCTATGGTTTAAACTCAAGAAAGCACAATAAGCAGATGCAATGGCTCAACAAAGCATATGGGGAAAGGATTTGGGCAGCAGATATATCAACAGCAGCTCAATATTTTGATATCAGGAAAAAAGCAAAAATAAAATCAAAACCAGGGTTAAAGTTTGAGATTGATACATCTTTCTGCTATCCCTGGGATGCTCGGGAAATTCCAATAACCTTAGAGATATCAGAAATCACTCAAGAGATCAAAGGGTATTATGTAATAAAAAATAAAAAAAGAGAAATTCACTCTTCAGGATTTAAGCAAGAACAAGACAGAGTAATAATCTTTGATTTCATGATTAAACCCTCAAAGAAAAGAACAGAATTGGGGCTTATTGTTTAACCCCTTTAACAATGATTGTCCAGCTCAACCCAGGAAAAATATCAGCAGCTTTATAGGATTTGAAAATCTTCAATAAAACCACATCTCCTTTTATCTTTGTAATCTTAAAACCACTCCTTTCTAATAATTCAGCAAGTGCTTTGCATGTAAAGTATCTTATATGCCCTGAATTTTTGTTCAAGGGCAAAGTTCCAGATTCAATTCCAGGATTAATGCCAAAAAACAATTTAATCCTTCTGCTGGGTGCGGCAAGATTTGGCGTAGTCAGAACCAATACACCATTTTTCTTCAACACTCTTCTCGCTTCTCTCAGCAATCCATCCGTGTCAAAGATATGCTCAATAATCTCTCCCATGAAAACAGCATCAAACTCCTCATCGTGAAAGGGCAATTTCTTTTCCAAGTCTCGCTGCACACAAACAATCCCTTTCTTCTTGCACAGTTCAACAGCTTTATCAGACATATCCACACCAATAACCTCGTTGCCTTGTTCTTGGATTATCTTGCTGATGTATCCATTGTAACAGCCAATATCGAGAACCTTCTTATGGTTTCCAATCAATTGCAAAGCCTTTCTGATGCACTGAATCTTATCTTTACCGATGACACCCTCCCAATCTCTCCCATAATTGTTATAGAGTGCATTATACCAAGATTTTCTATCCATAAGAAAACATCAAACCAAAGTGTTTATTAAAATATCGGAAAAGTTTTAAACGCTCCTTGACCTATTTTGTTATGAACGAAACAGGAGAAAAAGCAATGAAGGTTCTTCTGAAAGGAACCATGTTTTTTTTAATAGGCACAATAATAGCAAAAATCTTATCATACACATATAGAGCAATAATAGCAAGAAGTCTTTCAGTAGAGGATTTTGGCACATTCAACCTGGTTATTACCGTAGCAGCAATAGCAGCATTGATTGCAAACCTCGGTTTATCTCAGGGAATGGAGCGATTCCTGGGGTATTTTTCCCAGGATAAAAAAAGAACCCATACAATCATCACTTTTGCTCTGAAAGTTGTTATCCCCTTGAGCATCCTGATCGCTTTATTGATTGCGTATTTCTCAAAAGATATTGCAGTCTCTTTTTTTCATGCAGAAGAGATGGCAGTATTAATAAAAATAATTGCAATAGGCATCCCATTTTACACAATAACCGAGTTGAATGAAGGAATTTTCAAAGGGTCAAAGAATCTGAAATATCAAATCTACACTTCAGATATCATCGAGAATTTAATAAGGTTAACCATCACAATTCTTGCATTGCTCCTTGGCTATCAGTTAATGGGGGTAGTGTATGCATATATCTTTTCTCTTATGGCATCAGCCATAACAGGCTATTACATCATCAGGAAAAAAATCCTTCCCAGAGAAAACTTAGAAAAAAAACACGCAAGGAGTTTGCAGAAAGAGATTATGTTATTCTCTTGGCCAGCAATGTTCACAATCTGGCTTTATACAGCAACAAAATGGACAGACACTCTGCTTTTAGGGTTTTTAGATACAAGAACAAACGTAGGATTGTATAACGCAGCCCTGCCTATTGCAGCAGCACTAACAATAATTTATACAGCCTTAGGCAGTTTATTAATCCCAGTGCTTTCTGAGTTGCATAAGAATAATGAAAAGAATCTCCTCAAAGAGCTCTTCGTGAGAATTAACAGGTGGGGGGTCATTGTTACCCTGCCAATTTTTCTTGTAGTAATATTATTCCCCCATCAAGTTATTCAGCTGCTCTTCGGAGAGAAATATCTTGCAGCCGCATCAGCATTAATCATACTTGCTTTAGGATATTTCTTCGGGGTTATGTGCGGTCAGGTTGGCGCATTAATGAATGTGCTGGGTAAAACAAAAGAGCGAATGATAATATGGCTTTCAGGAGGAATATTCAGCGTAACTTTAAATGCGCTTCTCATTTACAAGTACGGATTAATTGGAGCAGCAATAGCAACAGCCCTGACTTTCTTCTACCTGAACATCGCAACAACATTGTATCTTTGGAAATATCATCAGGTCAGGAATGAGAATAGAAAATTAATAAAACCATTTCTTGCAGGCATTCTCGCAATGATCCCCTTATTTATCTGGCTGCGTTTCAATCCCCAATCATCAGGCTATGCATTTGCAATAGCTGCAGTGCTTTCAGGAACACTTTACCTAATCATCGCCCTTCTTATCCGGTCTTTTGACAAAGAGGATGTTCAACTAATGACCATGCTGGAAAATAAAACAGGTTATAAAATGACTAAAATAAAAAACATCTTGGAGAAATATACTTAATAAAGATTCCTTATACAAGAAGCAAGTTCATCAATATCCTTGTAATCTTTTTCTGCATCAACCAGCATATATTTTTTCTTGTCATTTTCAGAGCCATATCCAGTGGTAATTCTTATCTGTTTATTAAAAATGATTTCAAATCCTTCACTGCATGGAATATGCCCTGAAATAATAAACTCAGCATTAAAGAATTTTAAAAACTTAAGCAGCATATTTCCATAATTGCCCTGCCCATACTGAAATTCATTCTTGCTGTTTAGTGCTTCATACAGCTTTTCCTCGTCATTAAGTTCATCGATGTTAAAAGCCCCGCTATGGCTTACAACAACATTACCGAATTTCAAAATCAAAGGACACGAACTGAAAAAATTTTTGTAATCCAGAAATCTCTCTCCAGATGCATTTTGAAATCCAGAAGCAAACTCAAGCCCTTTCTTCTTTAACAATTTTCCAACAACATGAGCAAACTCATGATTTCCCAGAAGATAAACAACTTTATGGGTTTTCATCAACTCAAACACATCCTCAAGAATGTCTATAGAAGAATCTTCTCCCTCATACGCATGAATCATATCTCCATTAATCACAAGGCAGTCAGCTTCATCTTTTTTAATAAGCTCAAGAAAGACCTTCTTTACCTGTTGATAATCCTTCCAGTTGCCATGCACGTCATTAATAATCATACACTTTCCTTTTTGTAATTCTAAAATCTTGTTCATAGTCTTCTCAAAACAAAATTCATCCATTTTTTCCCAAGATGCTGCTGTTCATCATCGTACTGGAGAAGAACCTCAAACCCATTTTCCTCGAGAAATCGCTTCAAATCATCTTTCACCCATTGCTTGCGATAGCGCACAAACTGCTTGCCATAATCTAATTTTGTAAGATAACCCTCAAAAGAAGATGTGTGTTTTGTTGTTGAAATAAAACAAATTCCACCCTGAACCAAAAGATTCTTCACACAATTGAGAAGAACTTTGCAGTCCTCTTCAGGGAAAAGGTGGATAAACGCATCCAACACCACACCATCATAGACATCAGGAGATGTAAACTCAAGAATATCCGCATGAATAATCTTGGAATCAGGAGAATTATTCTTTGTATACTGAAGCATATGCTCAGAGAAATCCAATCCCGAGGTATCAAATCCTTCTTTTGCTAACAAGTAAAGGTCAATCCCAACACCACATCCAATATCTATAACTTTGACTTTGCGGGAAGGAAACTGTTTTTTGATAAGATGAATAAAAGTATTTAGATAAGTTTTTTGGTGCGCAAGCGAGCTCTCCCACCTTCCTTGATATTCATGCGCAAGCTCTTGAAATGTTTTCTTATTTATCTCAAGGTATTCCTTGAATTGCGACCCTTCAAAATTAAGAGGTTCCAAATTAATATCCTTTACAGCATTGTCAAGATTTTTATTAAGAAAATCCATCAGCTGATTATGAAGCTCTTGTTCAATCTCCAGTCCTTTCCCAGCTAAATTGTGTTCTTCTTGAATATCATCTTTTAAAGAGTATAGTTCTTTACCTCCTGTAACCATATTGAAGATATATTTCCAGTCATCAGTTGTCACAGCAGTAATCGTAGTTTTTGTCCTCGGTTCTTTAGGCTTGTATCCATCAGACCCAGCAGTCTCTGAAAAAGCAACCCTCCCCGCCTTTTCCACGCCTTGCACCACAGGCATCATACTCTTCCCATCGAAAGGTGCAAAGCTTCCATCTCTTGGAATGCCAGCAATATCCAGAATCGTCGGAAGAATATCAATTGTTCTTGCCAGTTGAGGATATTCTTTTACAGGAAGATTACTGCCATGGATAAGCATGAACGTGCCAAGAGTGTAATGGTAGCAATAAAATCCATATCTCCTTTCGCCAAATTTTTCTCCATTTCCACATCCGTGGTCAGAAAGTGCAATGAAAATCGTATCTTCATCTAGGTTTTCTTCAGATAAAGTTTTAAGGATTAAACCAAGATAATCATCAGCTTGTTTAAGATAAGAGTCATACTCTTGTTTTCTCTGAGATTTATCATAAAATCTTGCATCAAATTCCCCTTCAAAATTTTTAATAAAATTCTTTGTAGTATTTGTATGAATATAGCTGTAATGAAGATAGAGCAGGAAAGGTTTCTCTTTTGCCTTACCTTTCACATCCCTTATCATATTCCGATGAAGAGAAAAAAGATCATCCTTAAACTCATCATGAACTGTGAGCTCATCAAAGCCAATTTTTGGGATGATCATATCATTGATTATATCTCCCCATGTAAAATAACCCCTCTCCTGGAAATACAAAGGCAATACCTTGTAAAGCTGAGATTTGAACAAAGGTGAAGCCCAATAATTATCCACCCCTGTATTTCTGCCATAAGATCCTGTAAAAATAGAATGCATCGAGCCAATAGTTCCAGGATAATATGTAACAATGTTAGAAAAGTATGTAGAAGATTGAATCAGCTGGGAAAATCTTGGAAGCTGAGCCATCCTATCTTTTCTCATTCCATCAAAAAGAACAATTACAATATTTTTCATATCAACCTCTACTCGAGATAGCCCAATCCCCTTAAGTTCTCACGAACTTTTTCACGCTGCTCCTTGCTTAATGTCCCTTCATCTTTTTTTTCATAATTCGCAATCACCTGTCTTAGAATATAGGTAATGTAATCAGAAACAGAGCTAAATCCAGTTGTCTTGACTTTCTCACTGAAAAAGCTTTCAACAGTCCTTGGAATTGCAATCTCAGCAGTTTTCTGGTCTGCATTTTTCAATAATCCATACCTTTCAAAAACTTCTTGCGAAAGTGCAGTAATCTGGGAAGATTTCTCTTTGCTGAAAACGCAAACAATCATCTGGATTTTTTCTGATTTAAAATGCTCCATATCATCTTTTCGGGTTACAATCTGCAAAGCCGCCTTTCTTTGGACTCCTTTTTCATCCTCAACAAGATAATGAAAATACCCTTTTTCTTTTCGCTTTTCCAAAACCTTCTTGCAGCCAAATCTGCCAAGATTTTTTTCAAACCACACTGAAAACTCTCCCAAATCCTTAAAAGGGATAAAGTATTCAAAAACATCAAGAATCTCATCTAAAACATTCTCATAAGACACATCTCTCTGTGAAGAAATAACCTTCAGCCTTCTCCTGATCTCATCCGAAATTTGGATAGTTGTTTTCGTCTCCATAAGATTATATAAAAACATAATGTTATATAAAGCTAACGTTTAAGAATATCTGTAGAAATTTGAAAGAGAACATTAGATTTATCCACACTATCAAGAAATCACCAATCAAGATTATGATAAACATCTCTAATTTAGTTAACCATAGTTAAGTTTAAATACATCCAGCTTTAAATATATCTTGTTCTCACACTCTATAAAATGGAAGTCACTCTTATCTCACCATATGGAAACTTAGACAACATCGGTATCAGAGGAATCTCTTCTTACCTAAAATCAAAAGGATTCTCAGTAAACTTAGTCTTCCTTCCTTATGAAACAGATGAAGGTCAGGCAATGCGATACGATTTGGAATACAGCAATCAGGTCCTGCAGCAGCTTGCAGAGTTATGCAAAAACTCAAATCTAATAGGCATTACGGTCATGGCAAATTATGCAGAGCGATGCAAAAAAATGACCAAGATTCTCAAGGAAAAAACAAGTGCATTAGTGGTGTGGGGAGGGATCCATCCTACATTTTGCCCAAAAGAATGCGCATCAATTGCAGATGTAGTCTGCGTGGGAGAAGGTGAAGATACATTCTTAGAACTATGCAATTTAATCAATGAAAAAAAATCTTTTGACAATGTTAAAGGCATAGCATTCATGAAAAATAATCAATACAATGAAAATGAAGTCAGGGAGCTTACATATGACCTTGATGTTTATCCCGATGCCGATTACCTTGACATGAGCAGGCATTACGTGCTCAAGAATAACAAGATTGTCAAATTAACAAAAGAAATTTACAAAAACATGATGTGGGTAGAAGGCGGAAGAAGAAAGTTCATGACCTTCACAACTCGCGGTTGCCCTCATAGATGCACATTCTGCTGCAATTCAACTTTAGTAAAAATATTCAAGGGCAAAGGTAATTTCATCAGAAAAAGGAGCATTGAAAGAGTTATAAAGGAAATGGAAAACATCAAAGAACATTTCCCTTTTGTTGAGTACATAGGAATTGGAGATGAAGTTTTTTTTGTAAGAAGCGATGATGAAATAAGAGAATTCAGCGAAAAATACAAATCCAGGATTAATCTTCCACTGCAATGCGAGTTCAGTCCAATGACTGTAACAGATTCAAAATTCAAAGCTATGATTGATTGTGGGCTGGTAGCAGTCCAGATGGGTGTGCAGTCAGGCTCAGATGAATTGAATTTCAAGATGTATGAACGTTACCAAACCCAGGATACTGTCTTAAAAGCAGCAAAGATAATTGACAGATACAAAGACCATCTCGATTTTTACTGTTATCATTTCATCATCGGAAATCCATTGGAAAGCAATAAATCAAAAATAGAAACAATCAAGTTCATGTTCAAACTGCCAGATGGATTTCTGGCATCTTTCTTTCCTTTAGTTTTCTACCCCGGAGCAAAGCTTACAGAAGAAGCAAGGAAAAAAGGATTGATTAAAGAAGATGATTTTCATTACACCGACGGATGGAATGTCCGCAGGTGGAAACACATGGGATATTTGGACTATCTGATTAAAGTGCTTGTCTTCTTGAGAAACAGAGGGGTTTTAACTCATGACAAAAAAAGAACCCAGACAGTTTTGAATCTTACAACCAACAACATTATTGTCAAACTATGCAGCAACAAAGTATTTTTAACACCTGTCTATGGGTTTTTCCTGATGTACAGCAGGTTTGTGCACACATTTTAAGGGGAAAGGTTTATATTCCCAAGCAGTAAGCAGATTTTATGAAAAAATTTCTCGATTGGGCTGCATTGGAAAATGAACTAAATGTTCTAGCAGAAAGAACCAGAGAGTTTACTCCGGATTGGATTATAGGCATCGGCAAGGGAGGGATGGTTCTAGCGCCATTGCTTGCAAGCAGACTGCAAGTGGAAAAAGTCGCTTCCATAACCACTCCGATTCAGCAATTTTCTGAAGATTCTTTGAATGATGCGAACATCCTGTTAGTAGCAGCATTTCTAACACAAGATACACAGAATATTATCTCAAAATTCAGGAAAGCAAAAAAAGTTAAAGTCAGTTCAATCTACATTAAAGACAGAATCACTGTAGACTATTACGTAGCAAAAGTAGAGGAAGTTTCTTTTCCCTGGGATCATTAAATTTTAATTCCCTTCAGAATTTCCCCTATTTTTCTCTTTTCATCCTCATCTCTTTGCTCTTTTTCTGAAATAAGAATAGTCTGTTGGTTATGCAAAGGCGAACCTTTTCTGAAAATATCTTTCAAAACATTTCCTTCACACCATCGGGGAATTTTGCAGCCAAGGGTATGCAGGATTGTTGGCATCACATCAATTAAATTTGCAGAAGAGAGCTCGTTTTTCACAATATCTTTCCCATAAGCAATAAATATTCCCTCAGGATGGTGAGCAGCACAAAAGTCAGAAACGCTAAACTCTTCTTCAGTAAAGAAGTCTCTCACAAAAAAGTTATAATCAGCGATAAATACAATATCAGGAAGCTTGTCCATATATCTTCCATGATAGATATCCTCTTTCTTATAGATTTCATTAATTACTTTTTTCCCCTCATGTGTAATCTGCCTAAGTTCATTAATAAGAGCAGCACGAACTTTTTCATATGTTTCATTGGAAACAACACCTTCATCTTCCCTGCCCTGTAGATTAATAAACAACCCATAGGAGCCCAAGCCAAACGCCTTTGTATCCGCCCAGTCAATATCCCTAAATCCCAGCTGGATTTCTTGAGAGATTTTTTTTGCATTCCCTCTTTTTCCAAGAAAAACCTTTTTAGCAATACTTCTCGCTGTTTTATTTTTCAATCCCAAAAGGGTATAGGCGAGTTTGAAAGCTTTTTTCTTTGAACCTACTTTCAGTTTCATGAGCCCATGATTAATCAGATACCTATTGATATTGAAATCAAGAGAAGAGCCTTTTGCTCCATGATCGCTCATCACTATGAAAATGGTATCTTCATCCATAGCAGAAAGGAATTGTCCTAATTTCTCATCAATTAGTTCATACACTTCATTAATCACATTTCCATGCTTCGATGCTTCGTACAGTGGGTGATTTTGATCCATATATCTCCAAAAGAAGTGATGTACCAAGTCAGTTTCCATTGTTACAAATGTAAACAATTCAGGTTTATGCTTTTTATAAAACTCCAAAGCCAGCCCGAATTTCGCATTAATCTCTTTTTTAAGGTTTTCCACTTTTTCATCATCAGATAAAAACTTGAAATCAGGAATTGAAATCCTATAATCATCTCCCAGCTCTCCCTGGACTGAACGAGGAAAAGTAAATGCAGAATTCGGAGGGGTCAATAACCCAGTTACATACACCCCATTGACTTCTTTAGGGGGAAAAGACACCGGGATATTCAAAGCAACAACTTTCTTGCCGTTTTGAGATGCTACAGTAAATAAATCTTCTTCAATAGGGTTTCTCCAAAGCCTCTTCCTGTAATAATCATCTCCAATATCCTGCATGTAAAACAAAAACCCCAGGTTTCCAGGATTCATCCCTGTAAAGCACACCGGCCAGGCAGGGTCAGTATTGGGGGGTATGCAGGACTTCAATACCCTTGAGGATCCTTTAGAAATTAATTTCTGTAAATTGGGCAATTTTCCTTTTTTGATAAGAGGTTGGATAATATCAAATGTTGCACCATCAAGACCCATCAGAATAACTTTTCTTGCCATAGTTAGAGTGGAATACGAATGGTTTATATTTCTTTTTATTAATCTATTTTCATGAAAACAGCGTTTCTTTACACCGGCCCGCATAGAGTGCACAAAGCTTGGGCAGAAAGCATCAATGCACTGTTTATAGAAGACAAAGCAGCAAATACAATCCCGAACATCTCCAGATTTTTCAAGTCTTGGATAACCTTAAGAAAAATCCCTAAAGGGACAAATTTGGTATTGTGCGAAAGCAGTTCAAATACTTTTTCAGGAGTTTTATGGAAGATTCACAATCCTCATGGGAAGTTAGTATTAATTGCCTCAGACCCAAAATGGAGTTTTCTCAACAATATGAATTTTTTAAAAAGAAATTTTTACATACGGTGCCTTTCAAAATACGATCTTATCATCTCAACTTCTCCATTGATGAAACAACAGTTTCCTGAAAAGATTCAAAAGAACACCACTATTGTATTCCCCTTTCCAGACCCCGAGAAGTTTTCAACTAAGAAAGCAAATATTAATACGAAATCAATCATCTACACAGGTAGATTAAGCAAGGACAAAGGAGCAGATCTTGTTCTTGAAGCATTTAAAATTATCAAAGAACAGGTAAAAGAAGCAAAGATGTATTTTGTGGGGATTAGCAGCAATCAGCCGAAAGAAGGAAATCTCGGAGAGCAATTACAAACTCAAAATATCCCTGGAGTTATCTACACAGGCATGGTCAAAGATCCAGAAACGTACATGAAAAACTGCTCTATCTTTATGAGTCTTGCAAGAATTGATGCAGCCAACATCAGCGTAATTGAATCTATGTCCATGGGCATCATCCCGATTGTTTCAGAAGGTGTGGGCAACAAGTACATTGTCGAGAAAATATCCCCAGAACTGGTAGTAAAGGATAAAGAAGAAGCATCAAAATTAGTCTTAAGAATCTGGAAAGATAAGTCAAAGATGCAAGAGTATTCAAATAAAGCCCGCATCATTGCAAAAGAATACACTCAAAAAAAGAGCATTACCCTGTTCAGAAAATCTATTGATGAGCTTTCAAAATAGATTTGTATTCTTTTTCAACAATTTCAGAAACCTTATCCAGAGAATAATCTTTCAAAATATCTTTCCTTAAGTTTTCCCCATATCCTTTTCTAATCCATTGATTTCTAAGTGCAATGATTATTTTTTCCTTCCAATCATTTTCATCTCCAGAATGTGCAATCAATCCATTTTTCCCATCAGCAATAACCTCTTTATTTCCTCCT
>DATDZG010000038.1:0-5095 GCA_035288805.1 Candidatus Nanoarchaeia archaeon | reverse complement strand
AGGTTTTGTTCCTTACTTATACAAAATGGGTTACCGAGGTCCTTGTTATATGACCCAGCCAGCAAGAGATATCGGCTCATTACTCTGCTTAGATTATATTGGAGTTGCAGCAAAAGATAACAAAAAGTCTATTTACTCTTCAACAGACATAAAAGAAATGGTCAAACATTCTATAACATTAAATTATGAAGAAGTTACAGATATAACTCCTGATATAAGAGTTACATTCTACAATGCAGGGCATGTATTAGGCAGCTGTTTGGTTCATCTTCATGTTGGAAACGGATTGCACAACTTATTATACACAGGAGATTTAAATTATGAAAACTCCAATTTGCTTCCAGCAGCAATTACCAGATTTCCAAGATTAGAAACAGTAATCATAGAAGCAACAAACGCATCCCGGGATAATAACCCTCCAACAAGAAGAGATTCTGAATTGGAATTAATAAAAGTCATCAAAGAAACTTTCTCAAGAAAAGGCAAAGTGTTAATGCCTGTTCTCGGAGTGGGCAGGAGTCAAGAAGTAATGATTATCTTGGAAAAATCAATAAAATCAGGAGAACTGGATGAAATTCCTATTTACGTGCAAGGCATTGTCTGGGATATAACAGCAATCCACACAACATATCCAGATTTCTTCTACTCCCAGGTAAAAAAGCAAATCTTTCACAAAGATGAAAATCCTTTCTTAAATCCTTGTTTCAAAAGAGTTGGAAGCCAAAAAGAAATGAAACTAGTCTTAGAAGGAGGTCCTTGTGTTATCTTAGCCACAGCAGGAATGATGACAGCAGGAGCATCTGTAGAGTACTGGAAAGAATTATGCGAGGAAGAAAAAAATGCTTTAGTTTTCACTTGCTATCAAGGTCCAGGTTCTCTAGGAAGAAGATTATTAAATGGAGAAAAAGAGCTCCAATTGCCTGGAGATGAAAAAAGATACAAGATGAACATGCAGATGCATGCCCTTGCAGGATTCTCAGGGCATTCCTCAAGACAGCAGTTACTAAACTTTGTAAAGCATTTAGATCCCAAACCCAGGAAAATAATTATTGTGCATGGGGAGCCATCTAGTTGCTTAGAACTAGCATCCACGTTGCATAAGCAATTCAGAATAGAAACAATCGCCCCAAAAAACTTAGATGTTCTCAGAATTAACTAACTTTTCTTCTCTTTTTTATATCTTAATTTTTTCTTTTCATTTAAATCAAGATAATTGCCTTTTGAAACTATCGACTTGCCTGTTTCTTGCTCCAATTCTTTTCTCGCATTACTGGCTATTTCTCCTCCTCTTTTAGCTGCATGTTTGTTTTCTTCAAAAGTTTTAACATCTCTTGTCTTCGTAATATCCGTTGTTGCTTTCTCTCCAAACATATTAAAAATAAGCTCCCAATCTGTCATATGGTCTCTTAGATTTTGGTTCTTTCTCTTTAAGCCTTTAAATTCCTTGTATTCCTGAATGGTTTTTCCAAAAGAGGCCTTACTAATTTCGTTAGTAAGAATCGCAAAATCTGTTTCTTCAGTCACTCCTCTGTTCTTCCACTCTTCTGTAAGTTCCTGTCTTATTGCAATTCCTCTTAATCGCTTATCAATCCAGTCTTTTGGATAACCTTTAAGTTCATAATATTCCTTAACTCTATCTTGGGCCAATTCTGGGTTTTCTATCTCTTGTATCCTTTCATAACCAACCTGAGCAAGCCAAAGCTTAAAGGGCTCTGCCTTAGGAGAAGGAATAGATTGAATTATTCTAAACATGGCTTTTGTATTAGCACAATCAGTCCCATAATTTTTGCCATCCACAGAAGGTAATTTCAGTTGTACCCAAATTGGGGACAACTCAAGTTCAGTAAACTCTCTATCTTTTACCTTCCCCCAATATTGTCTAGGAGTTGGACTATCGGTTAACACTCCTACAACATCCACCACAGAAAAATACCATTCCTCTTTATACCAAATTCTCCTAATCTTCTTATCCTGAAACACAACCAAGGAATTTATTTCACCCATATCCACCTAGAATACATGTTTATTTATAAGCTTCACGCGGGTGTTTGTCGCTTGTCTATTGTTTGGAAAATATATGTTGTAAAATATACTTTTTAGACGCCCAATTCCACAGAAAAATTTAATATATACGTCAGAGAATAGAATAAAGATAATTGCCAAAAAAAACTTAGATGTTTTAAGGATTAATTAATTCTAAATATAAATCCCCAATAAATATCCAACCAAAAATCCAATCAAAGCAGTTAAAGTACCGATAGCTGTTAACTCCAAACCTTTCTTCCAGAAACTTCCCAAAGTTAATTTAGCCTTAATCCCACCAACAATAAACAGGGTTATAATTGTAAAAATTAAAGAAACTATCATTCCGGTTTTAACAGAAAATAAAAAGAATGGAACAATCGGAATCAAACATCCAATTATTGCAGCAAATCCAACAAGCAAAGCACTCTTGCCCTCATTATAATCATCAGGAATTAAATTTAATTCCTCTCTCATCATTGTTTCAACCCATAATTTTTTATTTCCAGTAATCTTCTTGACAATCTTCTCCAGTTCTTTTCCACGAAAACCTTTCTTATAATAAATTTGCCTTATCTCTTCCCTTTCCATATTAGGAATTTTCTTAGTTTCCATCAATTCTTGTTCTTTCTTGCTCTCATAATATTCCTGAGCAGCTTTGGTGCTGGTATAAGCAACAGCAGCCATAGACAAACTTTCAGCGAATGCAGTAACAAGCCCAGCAATCAAAACCAATCTAGCTTCATTGACAGCAATTGCCACACCCAAAACAAGTCCAAGAGTATTGACAGCACCATCCTGAAATCCAAGGATAAAATCTCTCAATCCCTGCTTTGTAACTCCCCCTCTCTCGCTAAGCTGGTGTCTTAAAACCTCTTTTCTGTCCATCAATCAAACAAACTCTCAGCATTATATAAAGATTATCCTACAATATACAAGATAAATAATATACTTTACTTAAAAGTAGAAACATTTAAAAGCAAAGAATTTACCTCTAACCAAGGTTAAAATGAGTTGCAATTTAAAATCTTTATTATACGCAGGAACTGCATTGTTAGCAATAAGCACATCAGCAGATGCATTAGACATGCAGAGAGTTCTTAGATACATTGACAATCATCCTGATGTAGCTGTAAAAAGAAATTCAGCGTCAGCATTAGAGCAAGCAACATTTAGTTTATCCAGAAGATACAACGAATTCATAAAACCAGTAACCTTCGAGCATAGGGCAACAATCTTAGGAAATCATCTCATAACAAAGTTCAGAGATATCGTATCTGGAAATGATATAGAAGCTGTAGAATATGGTGGAAATCTAAAAGACAGAGAAGATTTGGATGATTACCCGGAAAAAATGAGAATGTACTTAACATTCGTAGAGCAAACAAAAAAAGGACTCGTAAGAAAAAGAACAGGCGAATCTTCAGACTCACCCCTATGGGATAAAGAAACAAAAAAAAGAATTATTGAACAATACCAAGCTATTCTAAGTAGAACAGACACAGAAGCAAAAACATTTGAAGAGAAAATCAGAAAAGAATCAAAACATAAAAAACATAAAAAGCATTATAGAAACTGAAACAATCTAAGCACCTTAATATTTTTCTATTTTAAAGGAGTTACTAATCATTATAAACTTTCCAGCAGTGTAATAAGGTAATGGCTGCAAAGAAAAAATACGCATTGAAAAGAACCCTGGGATTGTTCCAAGTAACAGTTGCAGGTGTAGGAATCATTCTCGGTGCAGGAATCTATGCTTTAATCGGTATAGCTTCAAGAGATGCAGGAAATGCAGTCTGGTTAAGTTTTCTTATCTCAGCTGTTGTTGCAGCTTTTACAGGATTAAGTTACGCAGAGCTCTCAACGCTCTTCAAGGGAGATGCAGGAGAGTATGATTACACAAAAAAAGCATTCAACAAAAAACTAGCTTGGTTCATCACCATGGCAATCATCTTTACAGGAATAGTCTCAGCATCAGCAGTTTCTCTTGGATTCGCAGGCTACTTCTCTAAGTTAACAGGTTTCTCTTACTTATATTCAGCTCTTGCATTAATCATCTTAATGTCATGGTTAAATTTTCGTGGAATAGATGACAGCAGCAGGTTCAACACAGTTGCAACAATGATAGAATTTGCAGGATTAATCATAATTTTATTCATAGGTTTAAAGCATGTGGGAGAGGTTGATTTATTTGAAACATCTTCAAAAGGATTATTCGGAGTATTCCAGGCAGGAGCATTGGTCTTCTTCGCATTTATGGGTTTTGAAACAATTGTAAAATTAAACGAAGAAACAATCAATCCAACAAAGACAATCCCAAGAGCATTGCTCTTGGCAATCGTAATCTCCGCAATCTTATACATCACTGTTGCAATCGCCGCAATCTCAGTAATTCCCTATCAAACATTATCCCAATCAAAAAGTCCATTGGCTGATGTAGCTGCAGTAGCCTTTGGTAGTTGGGCATTTATTCTCCTCGGAATAATTGCCTTATTCTCAACATCAAACACCGTTTTGATGACTGTAGTTACAACCTCAAGATTAAGTTACGGCATGGCAAAAGAAAAATCCTTGCCAAAATTTCTTTCATTCGTCCATAAAGTGCACCGAACCCCTTATTGGTCAATTCTTCTTGTTGGATTGGCAACATTAATTTTTGCATTGGTAGAAAACATTGAATTGGTTGCAGACATTACAACATTGTTCTTATTCATCACATTCGCAATAGTAAATCTCTCGAACATTTTCTTAAGATATAAAGACAAGAGAAAGAGAAATTTCAGAGTTCCTTTAAACATTGGCAAGTTCCCTGTATTATCAGCTCTAGGAGTTATAACAGCTTTAATCATGCTCTACTTTAGCATCATCAATTTCTTCTAAAGATAATAACCTAGAATGATTTAAAAGCTCAATATTATAACCGCTAATTTCTTTTCGCAATCTTTTACGATATTTAAGCATCCTCTCACTCCACTCAGCAAAACATTCTCTAACAGAAACATAATAAAAAGCTGTAAAAATAAGAGTAAAAAAAGTAGCATCAGCTTTATCATTAAATGTTCTGTCAAAACAA
>DATDZG010000037.1:0-25595 GCA_035288805.1 Candidatus Nanoarchaeia archaeon | reverse complement strand
ACGTTTGGCACAGATACAGCAACAGCAAACACAACTTTAACATTGGAATCATTAAACATTTCAATCTCAGAAACAATCAACCAGACTTCAGTGCAAGCCAGCACATCAGTGATGGTGTATGGCCATATCAATTTCTCAAACACAACCAATATGGTAAGTTACACCTCAATAAACATCTACAACAACTCAATATTGTTAACAACAACAGAAACAAACGCAACAGGAGATTACAACATAACTTTCATCTCCCCATCAACCAATGGAGCATACACAATAGAAGTCAACACAACATTCAACACATTAACAGCAAACCAAACAAAGCTATTGACAGTAGATGCCAGCAACCCTGTAGTAACTTTAATAAGACCAACAAACACAGGCTGGGCTAATTCATCAAACATAACATTCTTCTTCAACGCAACAGAAACCAATCCAGATTCATGTACAATCTACGGAAATTTCTCAAACACATTCGTGGCAAACACATCGATAACCTCATACACAAACAACGCTCTAAATAATATAACAGTAAACAGAACAGTAGCAGAAAGAAATTACACTTGGAATATTCTCTGCAACGACACAACAAACAACCAGGCATTCGCATCTTTAAATTTCACATTCACTTTAGATTTAACACAGCCAACATCTATACGCTCAATCTCTCCAAGCAACAACACAATCTCAAGCAATTTAACGCCTTTCTTCAACTGGACAGAAACAACAGAATCATTCTTCTTAAATTACACTTTAGAAATTTCAACAGACAATACTTTCGCATCCCCTGAATTTACATATTACAAAACAAATCTTACCTCAAATATCTCTTTCCAAACCCCAGAGTCCTCGCCATTAACAGCAAATATCTTATATTATTGGAGAGTCAAAGCAGCAGACAAAGCATTAAACGCAGTATTCTCAAACGATACTTTCTATTATTCAACAGACACAAAGCCCCCGGAAATAAACTTAAGCTCTCCAAGAAACAATAGTTTCTACACCCCAAGCCTGGTAGACTTCAAGTTCAACGTAAGCGACGCAGCATTATCAAACTGCTCATTATATGGAAATTTTACAGGAACATTCATAAAAAATAAAACCTCAACAATCATAACAGCATACGCAATAAACAACATCTCATTATCCCTTCCAAACGGCAATTACTCTTGGGGTATAGAATGCACAGACACATTAAACGCTGCAAATTTCTCAGCAAACTTCTCAGTAACAGTTGACTCAACAACCCCAAGTCTAATCTCAATCATTCAGCCAACAACATTCCAAAAAACGAATCTCAGCATCAATTTAAACTTCAGTTACATAGAAAATTTCACAAGCACAATCTGGTACCATATAGACAACACAACTAACATCACCATTACAAACTTGGCTAATTCAACATTCAACGTATCCAACATAGGAATCAACCACACATTATACTTATACATAAATGACTCAGCCAACAACACAAATTCCACATTCCAATATTTTGTAATAGATATGATACTTCCCGGCATCAGGAATTTCACAATAGACAAGACAAATCTGCAGGCAAACTTCCAATATCTCAATATTAATGTAACCGGTGTAAACGATACTTACTTAGACACATTATATGCAAACATAACATGGCCAAACGGCACAAGAGAAGTATTCTTCCTCAACTCGGCAAATTTCAACGGCACATATACCCCAACACAGGTAGGAACATACAATCTATCTATATTCGCAAATGACTCAGCAGGCAACTCCAACTTTACAGTAGAATTAAACTTCACAACAAACGGCTCAACAACAACTTCATTCGCAAAATCCCCCTCATCTTTAACAGTCTCAAATCTAACGTTATCAACAGTTTACATATTCACTGTAAATGCAAATCTCTCAAATCTAGGAGATAATCATGCTTGGCTGGCAAATATCTCTCTGCCATCACTCCCCTCAGGATGGTATTCAAATGCCTCATTCAACAGAACTCTTTGTGGAAACCTTTCAGCAGGAAATATGTGTAACGCATCATTCCTGGTAACAATTTCAGGCTCAACTTCAGGCGGTCAGGCATACACATTCACTCCAACAGCAACATACATAGATGCAAATGGTTCTATAGCAACAAAAACGTCAGGCACAGTTTCTGTAACAGTAGACAATAACCCTCTAACAGAATTAGTAGAGGCAAACATAACGAGAATTAATGTCCAGCATGGTACACAAGATTCAGGCGGGGCATTTACAATAAATTCATCAGGCAACTCAGCCGCAAGTTCAATTGTATACAACATAACAAACTCTTCGCAAACAACAATTCCAAATTCATGGATTTCATTCTCACCAGCATCATATGGGGGAACAATAACTTCAGGAGAAACAATCTCAATCACTCTTATAGTGACCCCGACAGCAGGCACTTCCCCTGGAAATTACTGGACTAATTTAACATTGTACTCGGATGGCGCATTCAGGGATTCAGCAGTAATCAACGTAACAGTTGTTTCAAATAGTTCTTGGTTAAGAATCCCAGTATTATTCTCAGGTTCATCAAGCCCTCCTAATGTAGCGGGGCAAATAGGCAATATAACTATAAACAACACAGGCAATGTTGAATTAGACTTTTCAATATCAATTGCAGGGGACCCATCATCATCAATAATCTCGGCTTCACCATCAACAGTTCATGTGCATAATCGTTCAAACGCCTTAAATAACACCAACCAAACAACCATCTCATTTTCAGGTTCAGGCACTCCAGGCACAACCTACAGAATAAATATAACACTAACAGAAGACTCAGGATTATCATCCCCTCCAGCACTGGTAACAAATTTCTCATTCACAGTAGTAGACCTCCCTCCAAAAATAAACAGCATAACTAGTAATGCAAGTGTAGAAATGAATTACGGATTATTGTATGTAATTGCAAACATTACAGATGACACAGCCCCTCCTCCATATTCGGGTGCAAATATGAGCATTGCCATGCCAAACGGCACAACAATATGGACAAATCTGACAAGGCAGGTAACACCAGATGTAGAATATAAAGGAAACTACACTCCAATAGTCTCAGGAGTTCATAACTTAACTATCTACGTCAACGACTCTAAAAATAACACCAATCAATCTTCAGTAACATTCAATGTGGTGGAAGGAACTTCATTAGCAATAACTATGAATACTTCTAGAGTAAACATCACCAATTCAAATATTTATCATAATCTCACGTTCAGCATTAATGTCAGTATAAACAACACAGGCTCTGCAAGAGCATTAAATGCAAACATAACCTGGACAATCCCAACAGGTTGGAACGTTACTCCCACAGTTTCATCAACAGCAAATATTACAGATGGTGCACAATCATCCGCAGTATTCACAATCACAGTCCCTCCAGGGGCAGGAGCAAGTAATTATTCTCTGGTGCCAAACGCAACATGGATGGAGGTAACAAACAACTTTACAAGCAACTCAACATCAATCATCTTCGATGTATCAAGCAACGCAATGTTCAATGCATCAAGAAACATCACAACAACTATTCAGCATAACCAAACTCTTTCAACCGAAATAACAATAAATTCAACAGGGAACAATAATGCTACAAATATTTCAGTAGTATGCTCACATGGCACCGCCTGTACCAGCATAGACCTAATAGTCAACGTATCCAATTTTAACATCACTTTGGGAGCAAACAGTACAGTAAGAATTAATATCACTCCAGCATTCTCTTTAACCCCTGGAATCTATCTAGGCACAATTAACATTACCTCCTCGCAATTCACAACCAATCTGACATTAAACATCTCTATTCCAATAAATGATTCGTGGTTCATCCAAGGAACAACACTCACCAAGAATGTCGGAGTAAACTCATCAGGAGACTTAGGAACAATAAACATCACGAATCTTGGAAATATTCTAATCATGCTCAACATCAGTTCATTTAATACTTCAATATTAAATGTCAATACCTCAAATGTAAACCTTACAAAGAACACAACACAATACATCCTGGTAAACTTCTCCATCCAAGACACAATAAAAAATTACTCAACAAATATTTCAATAATTAACTTATCATTAACAGAAACAAAGAACATAAACCTAACAGCAACCGCAGTAGCAATTAATTTCACGATACAACTTATCGAACCGAATTCAACAAATACAAATAACAACGTAACAGCAGGTAATAACATCTCCTTAAAAGCGAAATCATTCTTCAACGGCAATGAATTCTCAACAGATATGAACTTCTCAGTAACCATAGGAGGTTCAACCTGCACTCATAGAAGAACAGCCTATGAATCAGGTTCATGGAACATAACATGTCAAACTCCTTCCAAGACAGATGGTTACAATTATTCAGTAGCATTAACAGGAACATTTACAAATTTCTCAGCGGATTACTCAGCAACAGCAGCCAACGCAGTATTCTATCCAGACAACACTCCCCCTTCAATTCAATCAACAAATCAGACAGCAGTCCAGCAGTACGAAAATAAAACATTGCAGCTCAATGTAACAGATAATGTAAACGTCTCAACAGCAATAGCCCAGATAAGCTATCCAAATGGAACAACATTGAATTCAACACTAAGCTTGACTAATGGACTTTACCAGGTAAATCTTTCTAATCTCAGCTCAGGAGATTATGATATTGTTTATATTATCAATGATACATCCGGATTAAGAACAAACACAACTGCATATTTAGAAGTTTACGTGCCTGTCAATTTCTCCGGACGAGTCACAAACACTTCAGGCTCAGCCCCGATTACATTATTCAAATTATTCAGACCAAACAGGACAGATATATTGCTGTTCAACTTCACAACAAACTCTTCAGGAAGCTATAACTTTTCATCAACTCAGGTCCATGAAAGAAATTATGACTTAGAAGTCTCGACATCAGGAAACAAAATTTTCTTAGAAGATGTAATTATTAATCTAACCAATCAAGATATTATAGACATAGATGTATACGATGGCACATTATTGACAGACACAATCTCATTAAGAAAGCCATTAATCGGTTTCGGAGCAAATTCAACATTAACAAATAAGGTAAACGTTTCAATAACATATACCAATGCTTCAAGAACTATTGCCGATGAAACAACAATAAAAATCTACAAGTGTAGCAATTACACCTTCGCATCAAGAACATGCAGTTCAACATGGGAAGCATTAGATGTAGGAACCTTAGACACAATAATAAACGAAATCTGGTCAAATTCCTCAGGGTTCTCAGGATATTTTGTAACAGAAGCAAGTTGCGGTGATGGAACCTGCTCATCAGGATTCGGAGAAACAACAGCAACATGCACTGCAGATTGTGGTTCAGGAACAACAGCAGCTCCCGCTGGAGGCGCTGGTGCTGGAGGCGGAGGAGGAGGCGGTGGTGGAGGCGGAGGAGGAGCAGCATCAGAATCCTCAGCAGATTTAGAAAAAGCAATTGAAAAATTAGAAGGATTAGTCGGAGGAATAAAAGTAGAAACAACCTCAATCATAGAAGAAATAGAAGAAGGTCAAACGAAAAAAACAGGATTATACTTAAAGAACACAGTAAATGAAGAAAGCACAATCAACTTAGAAATCTCAGGAGAAGTCTCATCATTATTATCACTAGAAAGCACACAACTAACTCTCAGTCCAGGCGGAGAAAAACAATTAGAGTTAACAATAAGTGCTCCAATAGGAACAGAGGCAAAAACATACTTCGGTAAAATAACAATAACAAACAAAGACAAAAAATTGGATATTCCAGCAAGCATCGTAGTAAAGAAACCACCAATAGAAAAACCAGGAAAAATCTTAGAATTGAATATTCAGCCATTGCAGCAAAGAGTAACACCAGGAGAAACATTAAAAGCGCAAATAACTTTATACAATCTAGGAAAAGACCAGGAAAAAGAGATAACATTATTAATTCAGTTAATAAACTCAAAGACAGAGAAATTAATAGTAGAAAAGCAGGAAAAAATACTTCTTAAAGACACATTAAACATTATAAAAGATATTCAAATTCCAGCAGATGCTGAACTGGGTAACTATATTGTAAAAGCAATAGCAATAACCAAAGAAAAAGACCAGGAAATAAGATTAGAATCAATTGCAAACATTGTAGTAGAACAGTCATTCCTGTACAAAGATGCATTCGGAGTTGAAATCTGGAAATACTTTGCAGGATTCTGGTGTATAGTCTTAGTATACCTTTCGATAATCTATGTGAAGTACAAGAAAGATAAATCAAAAGTGTACAAAACATTTGTAAATCTTTCAAAGCTCCCTCAGGAATCATCAGTAACAGTAAAACTTGGAAAGATAGCAGAAACAAACAAGCCAGCATTCTTTGATTTGAATCAATTAAAAACTCATGTATTAATCGCAGGAACAACAGGCTCAGGAAAATCAATTACAGCTCAAGACCTGGTTGAAGAAGCATTGATGAAAAACATTGCAGTCTTAATCTTCGACCCAACAGCCCAGTGGACAGGATTCCTAAGAAAGAACGAAGACAAAGAAATGTTCAAGTATTATCCAAGATTCAACATGAAAAAGTCAGATGCCCGCGGCTTTAACGGAAACATAAAGATTGTAAAAGACCCAACAGAATCAATAGACATCAAAAAGTGCGTAGTTCCAGGCCAGGCAACAATTTTCTGCATGAACTATTTGAAGTCATCAGAAATTGATTTAATGGTTGCCTCAACAATTCAGCAGATTTTCGATTCAAACTTGGAAGAGTCCAGAGATTTAAAAATCCTTCTTGTCTACGATGAAGTCCACAGATTGCTTCCAAAATTCGGCGGGGCTGGAAAAGGAATGCTCCAATTAGAAAGAGCTTGCAGAGAGTTCAGAAAGTGGGGTGTAGGTCTGGTATTAGTTTCACAAATCCTAAAAGACTTTGTCGAGGATATCCATGCAAACATAGGAACAGAAATCCAGATGAAAACAAAGCACATAGAGGATTTAAAGAGAATAACAGAGAAATACGGAGAAAAATTATTGCAAATCCTAAACAAAGTCCCTGCAGGAACAGGCATGGTTGAAAACTCTGCATACAACGAAGGTAAGCCATATTTTGTTTCATTCCGTCCAATCTTGCACAGTACATTCAGGCTTTCAGATAAAGAACTGCAGCAATACGATGGTTACAACACAAAGCTGGAAGACATAAGCTACCAGTTAGACAAATTAAAAGACCTCAGCCAGGATATCTTTGACTTGGAAATGGAATTAAAATTAGCTCACGACAAGCTTCAGCAGGGCAAGTTCAACATGGTAGATATTTACTTAGAATCGCTAACTCCTAAAGTAGAGTCAGTCTGGAAGAAACTCGGAAAGCAGCCTGTACACAAAGAAGTAAAGAAAATAGACCTTTCAAAAATCCATGCAGGAATAGAAGAAGCCAAAGCTCAAAGAGAAACAACAATAAAGAGAGATGACCAGATTAAAAAAGTAGTTCAGATATTATTAGACAGAGGATTCACTCTGGAGCAAATCAAAGCAGAGTTCATAAAAAGAAAATATCCTGAAGATATCATAGACCAGACATTAAAACAATTCAAAAAGGATCCTTTAGAAGACCTAAGGAACTATATAGAAAGAGCATTAAAAGAAGGCTTCACTTTAGACCAGATAAAAACAGAACTAATAAAAGCTGGCTGGTCTCAGAAAGATATAGACAGCATCCTTTCAGGTTTAAAGGAGAAAAAAGAGGTGTAAATTGCTAGGCTTTAGAAAAAAAGAGGATAAAATAGAAGATTCAGAAAAGCAGGAAATAACTTCAGAAATAAATGACAAGCCAATTAACATCGGCAAGTCAGATAACCGCGTCGACAAATTAGAAATCGAAATAGAGAGATTAAAAGCAATTTTAAGCACCTCTAACGAATACAAAAAAGCTAATGAAGAAAGATTAACAAGAATCTCCGAATCGATAGGGGAATTAAGAAGTTCTATGATTGAGCGTGAAAAGCAGGTAAAAGATTTAGAAATCTCTGCATTAAAATCAGCAGATTTAGTAAAAGAAGTCCAGCCTGAAAAGTTAATGCTCGAAGTTAAAAAAACAGAATCAAAAGCATCTGTATTGCAGGGAAAACTGGAAAGTTACGACACATTAATCTCAAACATCATAGACGAAATAAAAGCTATCAGAAAGCTGACAGCAGAATTCGAAGGAACAGAATCGATAAAGGAGATGAACCAGGAAGTAAGGTCAGAGCTTGGAGAGATAAAAAGACGCGAATCAAAAATAGAGATAGAATCAAACAAAGTAACAAGAATCTTTGAGGAAATTCAAAAGCGCTACAATGAACAGCAAGAAATTAAAAGTCTTCTAAACCAGACAATAATCAACGACACAGAGTTGAAAAAAGAGCTGGATTCAATAAAGATAAAATTGTCAAATCTTCTGGATAAAGATGAATTAATAAAGGTAAAATCAGAGATAAAAGAGCTTCTTGCAGAATCCGGATTAAAAAAATACAAGGAGCAAACAGGTGTTGAAAGGGCAATAAACAAGCTAAGATTCCCCAGAAAAGAAGAACAAGAAGACAATAACAATCATCTCGAACCTCCTTTGCCAGAACCCAGAATAACAATAAGCAATGAAAATATTGATTCAGAAATAGAAAGAAAATTCTCTATATTAAACAATAAAACAGAACGAGAAATCAGCCAAGCAAAATCTTCATTCGATAAGTTCAGATACGAGCTGACAAAAGATTTAGAAGATAAATTAGGCAATTTAAAGTCAAGAATAAAGGAATCAGAGATTTCTTTCCATGGTTTAAAGCAAGACCCAAATAATCCATTATATCAAAGATTAAAGCAGGAAATGACCTCAAAAGTTTCTTATTATGATTCATTCATTTCAGACACAGCAGTAAAAATTCCAATCATCGAAAAAGAGCTCTCAGCATTGAAATCTTATCTTAAAGCTGTAATCTCAAAAAACCAGGAAATAATCAATCATATAAAATCCAGGGAAATAATGAACATCAACCCAAAAACATTCGCCAAATCAGAGTCTTTAGAAAGAGTGAAAGATGTCCTTCTTGCATCAGATTCACAAATAAAAGAAGTAAATGAAAACTTCCATGCATCAATAACAGAATTGAAAAATCAAATGTACCAGCTAAAGTATGAGCTAAATGAAAAAGCTGAAAAATCATTATCACTTGGAAGCAATCAATCTTCTCAGGAAACCATACTCTATGACTTAAACAAAAAAGTGCGTGACATTATCTCAATCTTAAATGCAAAAGCTGACAGCTCTTCTGTAGAAGAAAAATTATCCGCGAGCAAAGATGAATTGCTTTATGAAATGAACAAAAAAATTCGTGATGTCCGTTTAGACAGTATAGAGAAAGTTCAAGGAATCTCTAATGCTCAGCTAAAGCCAGTGATTCAGGAATTAAATTCAAGATTAAACAGTCTTGCTTTGGGTTTAGAAGAAAAAGCTGACAGGTCTTCTATAGAAGAAAAAGTATCATCAGCAAGAAACAAAGTCATGTATGAAATGAACCAGAAAATTCAGGAAAATAATTCAAAGATTATAGATAGATCAGGTCAAAGAATATCTGAAGAAAAAATCTATTCAACTATCGATGGATTAAACGAGAAGATAAACAAAATCACGTTAATACTGGAAGAAAAAGCTAATAAGTCTTCTATAGAAGAAAAATTTTCAAAAACAAAAAAAGAATTGTTGTATGATCTAGATAAAAAAATCCAGGATGCCCCTCAAAAAGTTATAGAAAAACCAGTCCAGAGTGTTCCAGATGATAGAATCTACTCTCTCATACGCGAGTTAAACACAAAAATAAACAGAATATCCTCAGTCTTAGAAGAAAAAGAAAACAAATCAGAAACAAAAGAGTTGAAAGAATCAATAAGCTCTCTTTCTCATAAAAATGAAGCGTCTTTATTGGAATTAAAAAATCAGAGAGTCAATTACAGCGATGGTTTAAACCAGGAAGAGATTAACAGAATAAAAGACGACCTCATGAAGATAAAGAGAGTTTTAAACACATTGATAAAAAGAGATGAGGAATGGATGAATGCGGCGTTTAAAACAATAAAAAGATAAAATGAAAATAACAATTAAAAATTACATTGTAATAATCCTTGGATTAACCATAGGTTTCCTTCTCTTAGTTGGAATGGAATACACAGGCTCAGCAACAAAAGCTCCCCAATTAAAACTGATTGTCCAGGAGGATTACAAAGAAACAACACCAGGAAGCACAATAAAATCAACTTTAGTTGTCTACGAGGTAGAAAGAATTGAAAGGCTATATCTGGTTTACACTCTAAGAAAAGTTGGTTCAACAGAAGAAACAAGCAAAGAGGTAAATCTTGACATAGAAAAAGACACAACCTCCCAGGAAGAATTCACAATACCCAAAGAATCTGAACCAGGAATCTATCAGTTAAGGGTAAAGATAAAAGACACAGAAGTCTCTTCCTCGGATATTTTTGAAGTCAAAAAAAGCAAAGGTGAGACAAAAAAAACAATATTGTCAATATTGACCTATCTTCTCATATTCACTTTCTTATCAACCATAGCCATCTTGGTAAAAAAGAATCTGGAATGGATTAAAAACTTCCGTGTAAATCTAAATCAAATTCTCTTTGATATCAAATGGAGCGCTCGTAGAAACAACTTCTTTTTAAAATATTTTTATCTGGCAATTGCAATCCTCATAATCATAATAATAATCTTATGGAAGGTAATAAGATGAAAAAGCTCTTAATAATCTTGTCAATGTTAATAGCATTCTTTTTTATTCTGCAGAGCATAAGTTTTACAGGATTAATAGTATCCAATCCCTTGCTCTCGTTAGGAGTCTCAGTAAAATCACTTATGCTGAAAATAGCCCTTTTATCATTGGCAATTCTTGCATTGATTGCATTTATATTTCTCATAAAGAGTAAGCTAAAATACATCAATCATGAGAATATAACAAAGATTAAAATTGAATTAAGAAGAAGCATAAAAAAAGGAATAAACAAAAGTTCATTAATCTCAGAATTGTCAAAGGAGTATTCTCAGAAAGAGATTAGAGAGGCATTAAAACAAGCCATGGAAGAATTCTCCCAGGAGTAATTAAATTATTTTCATTCTTAGTTTATTTATTTTTCAAAGAAAAAAAGCTTATAAACCCCTTAAAGATTCATAAGTCATGGTTTCAGCAATTAATCACGAAATTCTATACGACTTGCTGAGAAGGGAAAAAACAAGACCAGAACTTCAAAAACTTGAGAAGACATTTCTCCAGGATGTAAAAGAGTATATAAAAGAAAAGCAGGAATTCTTAGAGTCTCAAAAATCCGAGTCATCAATATTTTCATCAAAAGAATCAGACTTAATAGTAAAACAGATGGAACAAACAGCAAGGGTGTTAAAAGAGCTTTACGAAAAGCGTGAAACAAAAATACTCTCTCTTGCCCTATCCTCGTCCAGAACAAAAACAAAGTACGATACCTCACAGTTATTGCCTGAAGAATTATCGCTTTACGAATCAATAAAAGATTCCCTGAACAATACAAGGCATAACATAATCAAGCCCATATTAAGCCCAAAGAGTGAAAAATCCCAAGATTCCCAGGAAAATCTTAGACAAGTAAAGTTTTTAAACCCCACTCCTAAATTTCTAGGGAAGGACGAAGCAATTTACGGTCCTTTTGAGCAGGATTACATAGCCTTGCTGCCATCAGAGCTGGCTGAAGTTTTAATAAAAACAAAGAGAGTCGAAGAAATATGAAAATACCAAAAACAACAAAACGTTATTGTAAATTTTGTAAAAAGCACACAGAGCAAAAAATAGCAGAAGTAAAAGGCAAAGAAAGAGGAAGCCAAAAAAAGGGTTCTCTTCAGCGTGCTTATAAACGTGGACGTGGAAGAGGATTTGGAAACCTCGGCAAGTATGGTTCAAAACCGCCAATTTCAAAATGGAAACGCACAGGAGCAAAAACCAGCAAAAAAACAAACCTAAAATACACCTGCTCAGTATGTAAAAAAACAACAGTTCAAAAAAAAGGCACAAGAACAAAGAAGCTGGTGATGGAGTAAAAATGCGGGAGTCAGAATCAAAATTCATAAAAGTCCGTTGTATGTCCTGCAAGAACGAGCAGATTATCTTCGGGAAAGCAACAACAAAAATAAAATGCTTGGTCTGCACAAAACCTTTAGCCTTACCGACAGGTGGAAAAACAAAAATCAAAGCACAAATCCTAGAAATCATGGAGTAATAAAAGTTATAAACAGTCTAAAAAGCTAATTTTTATGGTATTCAGAAAACAAGGCTATCCAGAAACCAATGAAGTTGTGGTTTGCACAGTAAAGAAAGTTCTCCCCCATTCAATATTCTGTGACTTAGACGAATACACTAAAGAGGGTATGATTCACATCTCAGAAGTCGCCCCGGGGAGAATAAGGAACATAAGAGACCACGTCGAGGAAGGCAGAAAAGTAGCCTGCAAAATTCTTTCAATAGACAAAGAAAAGGGCCACATCAACTTGTCATTGCGCAGGGTAAACCAATCCCAAAAAATAAAAAAGTTCCAGGAATTCAAGCAGGAAGGCAGAGCTTCAAAAATTCTCCAGGACGCATTAAAAGGCTCAAGTAAAGAAGAAACAGAAAAAATAGCTGAAAGAATAATGGATAAATACCTTTCATTAACATCTTGTTTCAACGCAATAGTAAATGAAAATTTAAACATTGCTGATTTAAAAATAGATAAAAAATTCTCAGATAATCTTATAGCGATTGTTAAAGAAAAAATAAAACCCCCGGAAGTAAAAATCAAAACAAAACTTTTCCTGGAATCAACACAGCCGGATGGAATAACAAGAATCAAAAAAATTCTGGACACAATCAAAAAAACAGACCAATCAGTGTCAATATTATACCTCGGAGCTCCGTCATACAAAATAGAAGTTACCTCTTTTAATTACAAAGAAGCAGAATTAAAATTAAAAAAAGTATCAGAATCAACAGAGAAACTTTCAAAGCAGCTGCATTGCACATTCAAGTTTGAAAGGCAGGATAAGTAAGGAGGATGGCTGAAGTTCGTTTTTTCGCGAAATGTTCACCTTTGGTGAACAATAGTGAAAGTCAAAGACTTATCACTGACATTTTTGCTAAAAAGGCTCTATGAAATACGAAATTTTATACTGCAAAGATTGTAACATCTTCACAACAAAAAAAACATGCAACGCTTGTTCCAAATCAACAAAATCAACCAAGCCTGCAAAATATTCATTAGAAGACAAAATGGGAAAATACAGAAGAATAGCTAAAAGCCAAAAAAATTAAAATGACATTCGACATAAAGAACATAGAAAAAATAAAAATGAAATCCCCTATTGTAATAGAGGGTCTTCCAGGTATCGGCAATGTAGGAAAAATCGCAATTGACTTCATCATAGAAAGCATAAAAGCAAAGAAAATAACAACCATCCACTCATCATCATTCCCTCATTCAGTCTTTGTCAATGAGCAAAACCTGATTGACTTGCCGGCAATAAGCCTCTATCATAAAAAAATAAAACAGCAGGATTACTTATTCATAGCAGGAGATGTCCAGCCGTTAGATGAACGCTCTTGTCACGAATTCTGTTCATTAATCTTGGGAGAATTGTCAAAATATAATGTAAAAGAGATAATCACTTTAGGAGGAATTGGCTTGCCAAAAATCCCTAAACAGCCAAGAGTTTACATAACAGGAAATGCTCAGGAAATAGTAAAAAAATATCATTCAAAAGAAATAGACAAAAACATCTTCGGAACAGTAGGTCCAATAATCGGAGTTTCAGGTTTATTGGCAGGACTAGCAGGGAAAAATAACATCCCGGCAATAATCTTGTTAGCCCAGACATTCGGTCATCCAGCATACATGGGAATAAAACCTGCAAGAGAGTTAATAAAAATCCTGGATAAGAAATTTTCATTTAACATCAACATGCAGTCTCTAGACAAAGAAATCTCCGAGTTAGAATCAGCAATCAAAGTCAAGCTCCCTCAACAGCAGAATATAATTCAACGCCAGGATAAAGCAAGTTACATCGGATAATAAAAATACAGCACCTTTATTTTCTTTTCTGAATATCATTCTGTTTTCTTTTATGGATACAAAGTTTTTCCGCTAATCTTTCCAACAAGAAAGATGGCGCACCAAGGTTGCAGATGCAACATTTGTGTTTTTAAAAAGAAAAAAGGTTGTGTTAATAATCTAAAAGCTTCTTCTGACTTAAAACCTTCTCATCCTCATTCAACAAAACCTGTCCATAAACCCCGTCGTAGCCTGCTTTAACTTTCAATTGTCCATTCCTATTCTTAATAATAACCTTAGCAATTTTCTCATGAACAATCTTCTTCAACTCATCCTCATCAGCATTCAGCAAAACATTAAACTCATTCCCAAAATTTTTAATCAGCTCATTATATACGCTATTTACTTTAACAGAACTCATCTGGCTAATCCCATTAACCGCAGCAATCAACTCGTGCAAAGGCAATATTTTCTTAAAAGGTTTCCAGTTTCCAGGTTTATGTCCTAAAGGATGATTAGACAACTTTTCAACTCTCTGCAATACCCCGATAGTAATTTTATTCCCGCATTTAGGGCATTTATTATCTCTTTTCAAACTCTCCTCAGGATTAAAAACGACATTGCAGTTTCTATGCCCATCAAAATGATACTTGCCATAATTAGGGTCAACCTCCAAGGTGCTATGAACCCCTTTTCCAGTCCTAAACCCTTTCAAGATATTTTTATAACTTAGCTCACAATCAAACAAAGTTGCTTCTCTGCCCATTCTCCAGGGCCAGAAAGAATGCGCATCCGAAAAACTAACAAAGTTAAATTTATTCCAGTCATCATTTCTCCAGAGCATTTCAGGATCAGCACTCATCCCAGTTTCCAAAGCATGAATATACTTGCTCCTATCTCCAAAACATTCTTCAACGCTGTTAAACCCAGAATCACTCCCGAAGATGCCAAACCAAGGAGTCATGCAATGCGCAGGAATAATCTCAATCTCTTTATCTATAGCAATCATCATATCAACAAACTCCTCAGGCTGCATTCCAAAAATAGGTCTCCCATCATAATCCAATCTTCCTTTCTTTCCAAGAGCATCAATAATCTGCTTCGCAACCTCTTTGCCAGGGGCATACATCAACAAATGCACAGCTCTCCTTCCATTCTTAGAAAACATCAGGCTAATTTCAGATTGCCATAAAAAAGGAAATTTATTTTTGCTCCATAGTATCCCTTCATAATCCTCCTCCAGATTATTTGTAATCTCCTTAAACCAGATTGGATGCTGAAAATCAGCAGTCCCCAACAAATCCAACCCTTTAATTCTGGCATACTTCTCCAGGTTCGCAATAGTAATATCCTTGCTGCATGCTCTAGAAAACCGAGAATGTATCTGTAAATCAGCAATAATCATAAGGGAAAAAGAGAAGAAAAGTAATTAAACCTTTCTAGTTCTTTTCAAAAATCCTTATATTGGTTGAAGTATCATCCCTATACATATAATCAAGTTTCAAGCTCAATCTGTCAGCATAAGGCTCATCATTAACATCCAACCAGCAGCTTACAGTAGCCTTGCCCATCTTCAATTCAACGATTCCAGAATTCTCAGGCTCTTTGTCTTTGAAATCACATTTAACATTAACAGGATTAACAATCTCCAGTTTAACTTTATTTCCATTGCTCAGTCTAAACATCTCCTCGTCCAGTTCCTCGCAGCTTACTGAGGGATTGTAAACCTCTCCCCCTCCTTTATTTTCAATAACCAAATCAAATCTTACCTGTTGCCCCCCTCTTGTCTGTTCTTTCAGAGAGCTTATTGTAATCGGAGCAGAAGAGACATCTCCTTTACTAACTTTTTCACCGTCTAAACTGCAGGCATCATTGCTTTTTGAAGCAGCATTGGCAACGCAAACCTCGCTCAACAATCTTGTTTGATAGGGATAACAAACACGAGCTCTCAAAACAAACTCCTCAGAATTAATCACAGGCAAAACATATTGAGCATTTCCAAATTCAATCTCCGCTTGCCCTCCTTCAGTATTAAATTCTCCAACACCTCTTAAAGATTGTAAAGTGCTTTTATACTCTTTAGCCAATCCAAAATTATCCAAATTAATCCCATAAATCTTAGCCTTCGCTTCTCCAGCAGCCAAATCATATTCCCCTTTATTCTTCAAAATAACCTTAACAGGCACGCTATTGCCCTCGTCAAATGTAACAGGAGGACTTAGCTCAACAAACCCAATGCTTAATCCATTCACCCCACCAGTAAAAGTTCCAGTGCTTGTCTCATTCCCGCTATCCCCAGAACATCCAGCAATAAAAAATAAACCAACCACAATCAAAATAAAGTATTTTTTCATTCTTCCACCCCTTGTTTTCTAAATCCCTCTCCAGCAGCATAAGGCTGTTCTTTAAAATCAATAGTTTTGCTCATTTCGTATAGGCATCCATAACTTGCCTCAATTTCAATTTGTTCATCATAACCATTCAATCCAATATCACCTTTGCATATAATAGTCTTCCCCTTTTTATTGTTTTCCAATTCCTCAACCCTGCAATTCAATTCATCTTTGCCTTGCTTCAAACCTATTTTAATATCATTCTGTGTAAACTCAATCTGCTTGCCAGCAGCAGCATGCACTCCATCCTTCCCAATAATCTCACATTGCTCCTTCATAGGAATATTAACGTAAACAACCCCTTCTCTGGTTATCTCAACAACAGCAGGCCCAAAAACATTGCCTGGAAATCCAACAGTATTTCTAAAGGGGCATTTATCATCAACCCCGGAAGGAACACAAAATTTATCGCTGTCAATTTGTTTGTTCTTAGCTATTTTAACATTTGCAGTATATAAAATACTTGTTGACATAAATTTATCGTTGTATTTGATTTCATCATAAGGGCAAATCTTTGCTTCCAAAAGCCCTGTTCTCCCTGTAATAAACTGTCCAGAATTAAAGCTCATAACAACAGCATCACTAGGTAACCCGCTAAACTGAGTATAATCAACATTGTCAAACAGCTGAATCTCGCCTTCAAAATCCTCTCTGCCAGAATAGGTCATATCCAAACAGAGATTAATCCCATCCCCAGGATAAACTTGCGTAGTAGGAGTAATATCCCATTTAATGTCCAATTCTTTAACCACCTCATTATTAACACCATTAGAAAGGCACCCAGAAACAAGAATCAAAGAAACAAATCCAATAACCAATAAAAATTCATTATGTTGCATTTTTCTTTCCCAGATGATTTTCATTATGCTTTTTCTTTTCCCAAGGGTTTTCCTATTTATTTTTTCTTTCGCGAACGTTTCTTTTTTACAAAAAAGAAAGGCTCTCATTAGGAAATCACCTCAGGATTCTGCCTTACAACGTCTATTGTTTTGCTCATCGAAACTTCAAAATCATAATCAGCCCAGGCGGTAAATAAAGAATATTCAGGAACAATTTGAAGCTCAGATACATCATTCAATTGATAAGTGCAGCTAAAAGTCAAACTATTTTTCCCAACCTCGCACAAATCCTTATTCTGCTGAGTAGAACAATCAACATTCTTCTTATCCAGAACATCTTTCTTAACCTGGTATAATATCACCCCATCATTCTCCCCAGTCATCTCAAAATCGCATCTCTCATCATCAATCAAATTAAATTTACTAGGCACCTCCAAGTAAAAAGCATTAACCTTATTCAATTTCCCGCTAACCCCTGTATTTTTTTCCAAAACAAGAGTCAACCCGCTTACTCTATTTTCATAATAGGGCTGTTGCCCAGAATCAAAGCCAATAACCATCGCAGATTCATATTTTGGCGTGCTCTTCATTACCCCTTCGCTTGTTAAATCAGAATCATCAATAGCCTCTCTTGGATTATTTTTGTTATAATTAGAATGAATATAATAAGCCTTCCAGGTAGATTCAGCCCATCCTCTGTAAGAAACATAAACATTAATCTTCTTCGTAACATCATTTAAACTAAAACCTGCACCATTTAAAAAAGCGCAGCTTGCATAAGCAGTTTGGTCTTTTATCCCTTCAAAAAATTGATTGTTATTATGAAAATCAGCATCAACAATTGATTTCTTTTTCCCATCTAAATCAATCTCACATCTCCCGCTTAATCCAGTAGCCTTCTCAAGATTCTTTCCAAAGATATCAACATCAACATGAATAGGTTCATTTCCAGTATAAACCTTTCTATTAGGTCTTATCTCTTTAATCCCAACCAAACTTTTATCTTTAGCTTTTTTAATATTGGCGGTGTTTTGCTCAGCAATTAATTGTTCAGGATGGAAATAACCAACATAAGCTTTCTGCAAATCGTCAGCAAAATTCGGAAAAACTCCTTGTATAACCACAAATGCTTTCTCACCAATCCCCAAAGCCTGCCCTTCAGCAGTGCCAGGATTGCTAAATACAAACCCAAATACCACAATAACAAAAAATAAAGCACCAAGAGAAAAAGCAATTTTAAAAACAGTTCCAAAAAGTCTGAGAGGATTCTTTAAAATATCCTTAATCCAGGTTATAAAAGCGACAATCCCGCTAATCTTCGCTCTTTCTATAGTCTGTGCCCTTGCACCCTTTGATCCTCTGAGAGCACCAATCTCTGCCTGAGCTGTTCTATCTTGTGGAGTAAGTGCCATATTTCCCCTATAACAATTTTATTTTAAGGGAAACCAAGTCAAACTCATTTTCAGGCATAATCTTTATTCTATTCGTGCCAGCATCAACAAATCTCGTAACGTCTTGTAAATAATTTTTCTCATCAGTATCAACGCTAATCTCATCACCATTAAGCTCAAGAGTCAATTGATGCTGTTTCTTATCAGAAAACTCAAGAGTAAGTTCAGCCTCTTTTTCCCCATCCTCTATCTGCTTGAATTCATCATCAGTAATTGGAAATTTATAATCAACACTGCCGCCAGTATCCGAATCAACCTTAAGTTTTATCTCATTAAGTAAATAATCCCCTTCATTTATCTGGAATATTAGTTTATTCTCGCCCTCTTTCATATCTTTGTTAGCAATCTCAACCTCTCTGCTGGCACTCCTGCAAGTTAACAATTCATTGCTAATCTCTCTGGCATTTAGTGTAATCTTCAGTCTGGCATTCTTCCCAGCACTATTGCAGAATAATTTGTATTCCAAAACTCCATCCCCTTTTTCAGCAGAGCTTAAAACAAAACTCCTTTCTTCTTTTGTATTAGTCAATTGAAAATTCTGCCTGACTTTCAAATCTCTTAAAGAATATTCATTCCTGCCTATAAAATTCCATCCAGGGCTGCTAACCTTAAACTCCAGAATATTGCTCTCCTTAAGCATCTCAACAGGCAAAACAACATTTTGCAGTCCTTCGCTTTTTTCATCAAATACGTCAACATCATTTAAAGTTATAATCAAATTCCCATCACCAGAATCAACAGAGAAGAACAGATTAGCCGATTGAATATCGTTTAAATCATCGCTGTTAAAGCTCAGTTTTCTTGTTTGCTCGCTAAAATCGCTTTTCTTAACCACAATGCTTGTAGCCAAATCCGAAACAATAGGCTCATCCTTAAAATATAAGTTCACAGGGTCTATTCTATGCTCCGCAACATCGCTCTCCAAAGGCTTCAGCATTCCTGGTTTTTGCTGCAATAAAATCACTGCTCCATTTTCATCAACAATCTCTCCCAGAAGCGTGGTTGAAGTGCTATTGTCATTCAGCAAAGCATCTCTGTCAGCAGGAGGCAGGAATAAAATATAAATCGCAAGAAATAAAGCTATTAAAAAAACAACAACCGCAACATTGCTTGCATTAGCCTCTCCTTTTTTTCTCGTCGAAAGCATCAGATAAAAGAGACTCCGCACATATATAAACATTTCTTTTTTTTATTAAAAAATTAAGAAAAACTAAAGGTCTTCAATTGCTTGGTCAATCTGCTCCCTATCCCATCCAACAGAAAGAAGATTATTTTTTATGGTCTCTTTGCTATATCCTGATTTTTTAGCCTTATTAACATAATCCATAATCTTCGGATTAACCTCTTTCTTGCCAGAACCCCTTATCATTTCCAAAAATCCATCATTATTTTTTTCTTTTTCAGGTGCAATAGAAATTTTCCTTTTCTTCTTTCTCATCCAGAAGAATAGCCCGGCAACAGCAGCAATAAAGATAATAAATATAACCATCCATATCCAGGTATTTGATTTGCCGGGACTATCAGCATCAGTAGGGTCAGAATTATTAGCATACTCCTCCCCATTAACAAATCCATCGTTGTCATAATCATCATTAAATCCTTGCTCCAAATCTCCAAAGAAATTCATCTCCCAGCTATCCAGCAATCCATCATCATCACTATCCCCTCCAGCCAGTTCAGGTAAAGTTCCAGAAGTTCTAGGCAATGTCCCTCCAGTTCTAGGCAATGTTCCCGTAGTCTTAGGCAATGTTCCTGTAGTTGCACTTGGAGTGCAGCTATTAACCCTTACATAGCCCAAAGCTTCATAAGATTTCTGTCCATTCTGTCCGATTCTTATGCACTGCTCTCCTTTCTTCATGCTTACAAATCCACCAGCACCAGAACTCCCTCCAGACGTCCTCCCTCCAGGTGGTCCAGTAACTATAGGTCCGCCAGGAGGTTGAGCAGGAGGAGTAGGAGGAGTTGCAGAACCCACAGATGTATCTCCAGCAAGCGCAAATATAGATAAATGATTCAAAGTAACATTAATAGTATTTGTAGCAATATTCAGTGTCTGAGGCACATTCTGCCATTTCCAGTTAACAGCATTGCCATCAGTATTATTAAACCAATAAATCTGCAAAGTATTCTCCAGGAAGCTTCCAGAAGCAATCTCAGCATCACCATAGGCAAAAGTAAGGTTAGCACTCTTAACCAAACCAGAACTCACATTCTCCAGTCTATTATCCTCAGGAATTATTTGTATGTATTTCATAGCTGTTTTTGTTATCGCCGATTGCTGCAATGTTTTCGTAGCAGGGCTGACAGAAGTGCCAGCAGATGCTATAGTGAGTACCGAACCATCATTAGTGCCAGAATTCAACTCCAGTCCTAATTGCAATCCAGTCCTGTCAAAGATTATCAAAGGATTCTTTCCCGAATTGCCCTTAAACCCAACCTCTTGTTTAGCAGGCTTTAAAGCAAGATTTACAGGAGCAGCACAAGATACATTTGTCCATTGAGCATTGCTGCAGCAATAAACTTTTCCTAAAATATTAGTCTCATAATCATCTCCAGTAACGCATTCTTTAGCCTTCTTATTCACGCCGCAAACCATGCTGCTATTCGCATTAAGTTGATTTTGATTGAAGCATGCAGTTGCACCGCTCAAATCAGCGCTCGGGTCAAGGCATTGGTCAGCAGCAGTGCATTTGCAGACTTTACCCTGAGCATTATTAACATTATTCTTCTTCAAATACCTGGTAAAGAACCTTGTATCATTAACATTCTTCTTCCCATCATTATCCAAATCAGTAAGCAAAGCTGCATTGTAAGCCAATTCATCTTTCTTGTCAACACACCCATCAGCATTCAAGTCAAACTTCTTATCATACCCTCCAGGAGCATCAGGAACCAAATAAACAAGATAAGGTTCTGCAAGACTTCCAAGAGAGCTGGCAGCAGAGCCATCAGCCTTAAGCACTTTTATATTAGCAGCAGAGCCATCAGCCTTAAGCAATTCTATGAAATAATAATAATTAACAAGAGGAGGGTCACCAGTGCCTTCAGAACTCGCCTCGCTAAATGTATCGCTTATGTAATCTTGGGAAGAAGCATCCTTTTTGACAAAATCTCTTCCCGGACTAAGATTAGGACCAGTATTCTTAGGGTCAGTAGGATTATCTTTCCACTTCTTCCAATCAGAATACCCATTTTGATTAAAGAAGCTAACCCTAGCCCCCCCAATCACCCCTCTATCAATTCTAAAAGTAAGCAAGCTGTCAGTCCCCCCCTTATCATAGAAAAAGTCAGGGGGAATAAATGAAACCTCAATCCTGTTAGGGTCCAATTGTCCTTGAGAATTTAATTCAGCATTAGCCATCTCAGAAGTGCAATCCTTGCCTTCTTTATCAAGACACGCCACCAGCACATAATTGTATACATAATTCCCTGTAGTAGGAGTTAAAATAGTATATTGGCAAACATCTCCCAAGCAAGTATACCCATCATCTGTCGGAGTTTTGAGAGAAACAACAGTAACACTAGGTTGAGTATTTCCAGGAGTTATTCTGGAGAAAGAATAATAAACCCCATCCTCCAGTTCCTTATAATTTAATTTTGTCTTAATCTTATTCCACTTAAAAGTAATTCTTTGTTTATCTGCACTAAAAGTCGCCTCAAGTTTGTTCCCTGTAGTAATAATCTGCTTCAAATCGCAAGCCCTGTCAAAACCAGGAAGAGGACTTGTTGAAGGAAGACTTCTTTGGTCAGCAGTTTTGCAAGCATCCCCTTGTTTTTTAAATTGAGAAAAAGATTGAGAATCTAAAAGCTGGTCAATCACCCCATTCTTATCAAAGTCTGCAAGTGCAATAAATCCATATTCCCCAGTTTTCTTTCCAATCACCCTTGTGAAAGTCAAATAATCGCAATAATCAACGCACTTATTATCATCAAAATCAGGCACCATCCCGATATTCACGCTAACAATATCAGAAGAACTTGCTCCTTGATTATCAGTAACAGTAAATCTAAAAGTATACACCCCTTCCTTAGATGGAGTAAACTTAGTCTGTGCAGTATTTGCAGCAGCACCCGTCAAACCAACCCATGCAGGAAGATATTGTTTAGAACCAGGAGGAGTATCCAACTGCTCCCATAAATATTTAAGCGCCGTTTTCCCAGATTCAGGATCAGAACTTCCGCTGCCATCCAAAGTAATCTGCTGTCCAATGGCTCCATTCAATTGATTGGTAAATCTAACAACAGGAGCTTGATTTGCAGTTGCACTGCAGCAGGCAACATAAGCAGCATCCATACCAAATCCGCTATTCATATCACAAGAAGGTTCTGGCTTGCCATTTGCATCAGCATAAGAAACATCTTCCCATGTTGTTGAACCTCCCCATTGCTGAATCTTCATGCAGAATTTATTAGGGATATTTGCATTTCCACATGCCAATTTTCCATTGGCATATATCATCTGGTCACTAGCGCGTTTCCCTTTCTCTTTAATCATCACAGGATTCTTGCAGCTTTCATCATATCCAGGCTGTCCTAAGAATCCCTCAGAAACAGCTTTCTTGCAAGCTTCATGACCTACAACAGCAGCTATCCATTTAGGATTTTCTTGAGCATCATTTCCAGGATTATTTGCTTGAATCTCAGCAAGGTCAGGAATCAAAGCTTTCAAAGAAGGAGACGCGCAAGAAGTTTGTTTATTATAAAATCCACCAATAACAAAAAAGTCTTCAAAAGTAATAGAATTGTCAAAAGTTAATTCAACTCTATTATCATATTTGCTCTCTCCCAGTTTGCTGTTCAAAGCCTTAGCCAACACCCCAACATCACAAATATCAACACATCCATTCCCATCGAAATCAGGCAGTTTTGGAGTTATAGTAACAGTGCCAATATAATCTTTAGAGCATTTCGTTGTTCCTTTATCATCGAGGCAGGCTCTGACCTTATAAGTATAAGGAGTTCCAGGAGTAACAGCAGCATCAATATACTCGCAAATGCCATCTTCACATCCACTCACAATCTCATTTTTAACAATAAAAGTCACCCCGCTGACAACAAAAACACCGCCAGTAAAAGCAGGGATTCTCTCAATTCTATAATAAACAGGCATCTCAATAACCTGCCCTCCAGGAGTTGTTAATCTTGCCCCCCTGGTTCCAGTTCCAAACAAATTAGCAAAGAAGTTTTTTATCGAATCCCATACTCCAAGCCCAGTAATCTCATTATCATAAACTGCATTAGCAGAAACAAGATTATCTCCTTCTTGCAGTTTAACATTATCCCAGAATAATTTTACCCTGACATTTGCTCCAAGATAATCAGGTCTGGAATTTAACTTGCTTCCAGCAGCATCAATCCCAACAGTTACAGCAGGCAGAGTATAACTTGCCCCATCTTCAATCATTTTCGAAATAATCTTTGCATCATTATCATCAGTTTTTCCATCACCACTCAAATCAGTTTCAGCAGTGCCATAAACCCCGGTCTTGGCAAACCATCTTGCATTAGGGTTATTTCCACCAGTATAGTCCTCAGAGGTAATTTTTCCATCTTTATTATAATCTGCTTTCTTAACCATCGCTTCAGTATAGGTTATAGGTTGCCCGCCAGCAGGAGGTTGTTGAGCAGCTTTAACTACACATTTCCCATCTTTAAGTTCATGAGTAGACAGGCAGGTATATTCACATTTAACATTAGGATTACAACCAACGCCCAACACATTAAGGGTATTTACAGTCAATCCAATATTGTCTCCCACACATAAATTAGCATTCTCGGGGGTGATTCCAGTACAAGTAAAAGTTTGTTGCCCACCAGTTGTTTGTTTAACGCTAAAAGTAATCATGATGGTCTTAGTAGCACTTCCCCCCTTACCATCAGTAACAGTCAAAATAAAGTCCTTCCCTATTACAGATCGAACAAATTTAAATTGTGCCTTCCCATTGGTTGCCATGCCCGCATCAGCAGTAAATACTCCATCAGCATCAATAACATTAGTCCCTTTCTCCCATTTGTAGACCAAAGTATCTCCATCAGCGTCAGTTGCTACACCTTGTAAAGGCACAACAGTCCCAAGAACATCAGTAACAGTCATAGCAATAACAGAACTTGAAATCATCGGATTATGATTTTCCGCAGCAGCAACAACATAAGTTTCCCCATTCTTAGCAGCATAAACAGATCCATCTTGAGTTAAATCAACGCATCCATTACCATCAGCATCAAAAGGCGCTGCATTAAATACAATTAAATCTTCTAAATCAATAACACCTTTAGGTTCAGCTTTATCCAAATTCTTAAGTAATTCATCTCCAGTCAAAGCAGTTCCAGGCACACAAGCCTGAGTTTCAGCAACTTTAGCGGCAGGAGGATTTTCAACAGGTGGAAGAGTTGAAGGTTGTTCAACAGGAGGTTCAGTCACAGTTTCAATTCCAATCGGTTCACAATCAGTTTCAAAATTGCTCTGCAAAGCAATCAAATCATCTTGTGTGTTTCCATCACCATTAATATCAAAAACAAATCCTTCATCTCCAATATCTACGCAACCATCATTATTAAAATCATAAGACTTTCCAGAACTTCCAGCAAATCCAACTTGTTCCTGTCCAAGCAATTTCTTAAAAAAATTCCCGATACTATTAAAAAAGTCTCCAAAAAAACTCAATCCAGTAATCTGATTTTCATTGCTTAAAGAACCAGCATGGTCTTGTGTAAACCAATCAACCAAATCAGCATTAACACTTACAGAAGAGAAGATTAAAATTAATATTGCAAAAACTACAAAAGTCCCTCTTTTCATATCTTAGCAAGAATAATCCATAATATATAAACATTGCTATTAATCT